>JAVEZW010000101.1:0-11682 GCA_034002805.1 Bacteroidales bacterium
GATTCGTCGGAATTCCCTTTGGGGAACGTGGGAAGGTCGAAATCAGGTAGCGGTTCCACCCATGTCATTTTGGGGTTTTTAGAGAATTGGAGAAAACGATGCGGGTTTTTTATATATATAAACCATTAATAATTAAAAGAATATGATGATGTTTAACATAATAGGTGTATTCTCGGTAGCAATGATTAGCATTATTGTTGCTGTTTCTGCTTTCGCTGTGGGAGGATTTGTTTCTTATCTTATTTGGGATAGGGCACTGGCTGCTAAAAGAAACCGAATGGTAAAAGATGCTGAGTCGGAAGCTGAAGTAATAAGAAAAGATAAGATTCTTCAGGCAAAAGAGAAGTTTCTTCAACTAAAAGCAGAGCATGAGCAAGAGATAAACGAAAGATCAAGTAAGCTTGTTCAGGCTGAAAACAGATTCAAACAAAAAGACATGGCTCTTTCGCAACGAATTGAAGAAACTCAACGGAAGAAAAAAGAGGTAGAAACAATTCGTGAAAATTTGCAATCACAGATTGAACTGGTTGAAAAGCGAAGCGAAGAGCTCGAAAAAATGCACAAGCAACAAGTTGAGCAACTGGAAGCTATCTCAGGTCTTTCTGCTGACCAGGCAAAAGAACAACTTATAGAGTCTTTAAAAGCAGAAGCCAAAACTGAAGCTATGTCTCATATTAATGAGATCATGGAGGAAGCCAGAATGACTGCTAATAAAGAAGCAAAACGAATCGTTGTACAGACAGTACAGCGTGTTGCTACTGAAGCTGCCGTTGAAAATTCGGTTACTGTTTTTAATATTGACAGCGATGAGATTAAAGGTAGAATAATTGGTCGCGAAGGAAGAAATATTCGTGCGCTTGAAGCTGCTACTGGCGTTGAAATAATTGTTGATGATACACCTGAGGCTATAATTCTTTCTGCATTTGATCCCGTAAGAAGAGAAATTGCACGATTGGCTTTACATCAATTAGTTACGGATGGAAGAATTCACCCAGCACGTATCGAAGAAGTAGTGCAAAAAACTCAAAAACAGATCGAAGAAGAAATAATTGAAGTTGGTAAACGTACAGCAATTGATTTGGGTGTACATGGTTTACATCCTGAGATTATCCGGTTAATTGGTAAAATGAAATATCGTTCATCTTACGGACAAAATTTACTACAACACTCACGCGAAGTTGCTAATTTATCTGCAATTATGGCTTCTGAGTTAGGACTAAATCCAAAACTTGCTAAACGTGCCGGATTATTACACGATATTGGTAAAGTACCCGATGATGAACCAGAATTGCCACATGCAATTCTTGGTATGAAAATAGCTGAGAAATATAAAGAAAAACCAGAAGTTTGCAATGCAATTGGTGCTCACCACGATGAAGTGGAAATGACATCATTGTTATCTCCAATTATTCAGGTGTGCGACGCTATAAGTGGTGCACGTCCTGGTGCCCGACGCGAAGTGGTTGAGTCATATATCAAACGATTAAAGGATTTGGAAGAATTAGCTCTTTCATATCCGGGAGTTATGAAAACATACGCTATTCAAGCTGGTCGTGAGTTACGTGTAATTGTTGGTAGCGATAAAGTAACTGATGGTGATGCTGAAAAACTATCATTCGATATTTCGCAAAAAATTCAGAATGAAATGACTTATCCTGGGCAGATAAAGATAACTGTTATTAGGGAAACCAGGGCAATTAATTATGCAAAATAGTTTCTGGTTTCTGGTTACTAGTATTATTGATTAAATAGAAGAAGATTATGCAAATCCAAATGGTTGACCTTAAGGGTCAGTACAAAAAGATAAAAATAGAGATCGATGCTGCTATTCAAGAAGTTATCGATTCTTCTACATTTATTAACGGACCAAAAGTAAGTGAATTTGCTGATCATTTATCAAGATATTTAGGTGGAATTAATGTTGTTCCATGCGCAAATGGTACAGATGCAATTCAGATTGCATTAATGGCATTAGATTTAAAACCAGGTGATGAGGTCATTTTACCTGTTCATACCTATGTTGCTACGGCTGAGGTTATTGCTTTACTTCAATTAAAACCTGTGTTTGTTGATGTACATCCTGAATTCTTTACAATTGATGTAGACCTGATTGAAGAGAAAATTACATCTAAAACGAAAGCTATTGTGCCTGTTCATTTATACGGCCAGTGTGCCGATATGGATGAAATAATGAGGATTGCTAATAAACATAATTTGTATGTAATTGAGGATACTGCACAAGCGATTGGGGCAAAATATACCTTTCCAGATGGATCAGAAGCTTTTGCTGGTACAATTGGACATGTAGGAACTACCTCTTTCTTTCCTTCAAAGAATTTGGGTTGTTTTGGTGATGGAGGAGCTATGTTTGTTCGTAATGATGATTTGGCAAAGAAAACTCATATGATTGCCAATCATGGACAACGAATAAAATACCACCATGATATTATTGGCTGCAATTCGAGGCTTGATACTCTTCAGGCAGCAATACTTGATGTAAAGTTAAAATATCTTGATGAGTATTGCTCAGCAAGGCAAAATGCGGCAAAAACTTATGTTGAGCTTCTTAAAGATATATCAGGAATAAAAACACCTAAGATATTTGAACAATCAACACATGTTTATCACCAGTATACTCTGACATTAGACGAATCAATAAACCGAAATGGATTACAAGATTTCTTAAGAGATAATGGCATTCCAACAATGATTTATTATCCAGTACCACTGCATTGGCAGGTTGGCTATAAGGAATATAATAAAGGAGAAGTTTTTCCTGTTACTGAAAAACTATCAAAATCAGTGCTTTCTTTACCTATACATACTGAATTAACACGTGAGGAGCAGGAGTATATTGCAAAAATGATAAAGAAATTTCTTAAGAGTTAGTTATGGATAAAAAATACTTTGCTCACGAATCAGCCATAATAGATAATGGAGCTCAAATAGGTGATGGTACCAAGATCTGGCATTTTTCACATATAATGCCTAACTGCAAAATTGGTAAAAACTGTAATATTGGTCAGAATGTTGTTGTGTCGCCGGATGTGGTTTTAGGTGATAAAGTGAAAGTACAAAATAATGTTTCAATTTATACTGGGGTTATTTGTGAGGATGATGTTTTTTTAGGACCATCCATGGTTTTTACAAATATTACAAATCCACGAAGTGCCATTATTCGAAAAAATCAATACGAACAGACATTAGTTAAAAAAGGAGCAAGCATAGGCGCAAATGCAACGATTGTTTGTGGTAATACTATTGGCGAATATGCATTCATTGGTGCTGGTACTGTTGTTACGAAAGATGTTAAATCATATGCCTTGGTTGTTGGAAATCCTGGTAAACAAATTGGATGGATGAGCGAGTTTGGACATCGCCTTATTTTTGATGACAAAGGAATTGCTGTTTGTCCCGAAAGCAAAGAGAAATATATTTTTAAGAATAATATTGTTGAAAAAATTAAATAGTACTTTTGTATAATATTAGGATTTTTTTATGGCTGAAAAGAAGAATTTTGCGTTGATTGGAGTTGCCGGTTATATTGCCGATAGACACTTAAAAGCGATAAAAGATACTGGAAATTCATTGGTTGCAAGTTTGGATAAATTCGACTGTGTAGGGAAAATTGACAGTTATTTTCCTGATTCAGATTTTTTTACTGAATATGAGCGTTTTGATAGGCATATAGATAAACTTAAACGACAAGGAACAAAAATTGATTATGTAAGTATTTGTACACCAAACTATTTACACGATTCGCATATTCGTTTTGCTTTAAGACATGGAGCTGATGCAATTTGTGAAAAACCCGTTGTTTTAAACCCATGGAACATCGACGCATTGCAGGAGATTGAAAAGGAGACAGGTAAAAGAGTTTTCAATATTTTGCAATTAAGACTTCATCCTGCAATTATAGAATTAAAGAAAAAAGTTGAGAATGGACCTAAAAATAAGGTTTATGATATCGATCTAACTTATATAACTTCACGTGGTAAATGGTATTTTATTTCATGGAAAGGTGATATTCAGAAGTCGGGTGGCGTAGCAACCAATATAGGTGTTCATTTTTATGATATGTTAACATGGATTTTTGGCGATGTAACTGAAAATATCGTTAATATTTCAACTCCATCGAAAGCAGCTGGTTTTCTGAAACTTAAAAACGCTAATGTTCGCTGGTTCTTAAGTGTTGATTATAATGATATTCCTGAAGAAATTAAAGCAAAAGGACAACGAACATTCAGATCAATTACTGTTGAAGGTGAAGAAATTGAGTTTAGCGAAGGATTTACCAATCTGCATAATATCTCATACCTTGAAATTCTAAAAGGAAATGGTTTTGGGTTGGAGGAAACAAAAAAATCAATACAGACAGTTTACACAATTCGAAATTCAACACCAATTGGATTGAAAGGAGATTATCATCCGTTTTGTAAGGTATAAGAAATAAGGGTGACTTTCCATCGTCAGTATGACATGGAAACGTCAAGAAATACTTTGTAATTTAAATTTATTAAGAGTTCAATAATAATGGTGAAAGGTATAAAATTTAGAGTTTAACGTTGGTTTAAATCGCTTACCATATACCATATACCTTAAACCGCAAATCGAAAATCGAAAAAGAATATGTACAATAAGTTAATAAAAAAAGAAGCAAAATTGGCCGTTATTGGCCTTGGGTATGTTGGATTACCTATCGCACTTGAATTTGCAAAAAAAATATCAGTGATTGGATTTGATATCAAAACAGAGCGGGTTGAATTGATGAAGAAAAGGATTGACCCTAGCCGCGAATTACCAGCTGAGGCATTCGATGGTTGTGATGTAAAATTTACTGCAAAGTTAGATGATTTAAAAGAAGCCCAATTTTATATTATTGCTGTACCAACCCCTATTGATGATCATAATTTACCAGATCTTACTCCGGTTATTAGAGCAACTGAAACAGTGGGTAAAGTTTTGAAAAAAGGCGATTATGTTGTTTACGAATCAACTGTTTATCCTGGATGTACCGAAGAAGATTGTGTTCCAGTACTTGAAAAAATATCAGGATTAAAATTTGTTCAGGATTTTAAAGTTGGTTTTTCCCCAGAAAGAATAAATCCGGGAGATAAAGTTCATACACTAACCACTATTGTTAAAGTAACTTCAGGTTGTGATGCTGAATCAGCTGAAAATATTGCAAAAACGTATGAATTAGTAATTAAAGCAGGTGTTCATCGTGCCAGTTCGATAAAGGTTGCAGAGGCTTCTAAAATAATTGAAAATACCCAGCGTGATATTAATATAGCATTTATGAATGAGTTGTCGATTATTTTTAATCGAATGGATATTAATACATTTGAAGTGCTTGAAGCAGCCGGAACCAAATGGAACTTCCTTAAATTCTTCCCTGGTTTAGTTGGCGGTCATTGCATTGGAGTTGATCCTTATTATTTGCTACACAAAGCCAAAGAACTGGGTTATCATGCTCAAATGATTAATTCAGGCAGATTTATCAATGATTCCATGGGTGGTTATATAGCCAAACAAATTGTTAAAAAGCTGGTAAAAGCTGGTAAACATATTCAAAACTCAAAAGTTTTAATTCTTGGGGTTACCTTTAAAGAAGACGTAAGCGATATACGAAATTCAAAAGTTGTGGATGTTTATCGCGAATTGCTTTCTTATGGAGTTACAGTTGATGTTGTTGATCCATACGCTGATCATCACGAGGTTAAGGAAGAGTATAATTTCGAAATGGTTAAAGAACCTGGAAAAAATTATGATGTAATCATTGCAGCTGTTAGTCACGACAAATATAAAGACTTAACCGAAGACTATTTTAAATCAATTTCTAATGAGAATGCATTATTTGTTGATGTTAAGGGGATATATAGAAACAGAATTAAAAAGCTGAATTACTGGAGTTTGTAAGGTGCAGGGTGTATGGTAAAAGGTTTAGGGTATAAGGTATAAAGTATAAGGTGTATGGTTTTGGATATTATGGTACTTTGAAGCAATTTATATAATTAAGATGCAGGATAGGATTATAAAAAACAAAAAGGTACTTGTGACAGGTGGTGCAGGATTTATTGGTTCCAATCTTTGCGAACAACTTGTGAAACAAGATAATCACGTTGTTTGTTTTGATAATTTTTCAACCGGATTTAAGCATAATATCCAACATCTTATTGGGATTTCAAATTTTACATTATTTGAAGGTGATATTCGCAATTATGAGGATTGCCAAAAAGCAGTTAAAGGCATTGATATTGTTTTGCATCAGGCTGCATTAGGAAGTGTTCCAAGATCTCTAAAAGATCCTATTACAACTACAGATGTAAATATTGGTGGTTTTGTTAAAATGCTATTTGCTGCAAAAGAAGAGGGAGTTAAACGATTTGTTTATGCTGCTAGTTCATCCACCTATGGCGATCATCCCGGCTTACCTAAAGTTGAGGAAAAAATAGGAAACCCATTGTCTCCTTATGCCATAACTAAATTTGCAAACGAAATTTATGCACAAAATTTTTCTAATATATATGGCATCGAAACAATTGGTTTAAGGTATTTTAATGTGTTTGGACGCCGTCAGGATCCAAATGGTGCATATGCAGCGGTTATTCCTAAGTTTGTTAAACTATTGATAGATCATGAAAGCCCCGTGATAAATGGTGATGGAACTCATTCTCGTGATTTTACCTATATTGATAACGTTATTCAGATGAATCAGCTTGCTGCAATTTCAGATAATAAAGAAGCCATAAATCAGATTTTTAACGTTGCCTGCGGTGAAAATAATAATCTAAATCAAATGGTGGATTATCTGAAAGAATATCTTTCATTTTATGATCCTCAAATTAAGCAAGTAGACGCAATTCATATTTCTGAAAGGGATGGGGATATTAAACATTCATTAGCCAGTATCGAAAAAGCAAAAAAACTACTTGGATATAGTCCAACTCATCTCTTTAAAGATGGCTTAAAAGAAGCTGTTAATTGGTATTGGGAAAATATAAAATAAGTATTTCTAACTAATAGTTAGATTAAAAAAGATTTTATATTACTTTTAAAGCTACATCAGTAGCTTTTTTTATTTCCTTATTTGGCGTTAACCCGCGAAAAAGTTACTTTTGTATGCCTTTTGAAAAGTTACATTCATGTGACTGACGGGGCGGAGCTGTAAATAGTTGTTAACTAAATTTTTAATAAATAAATGAAAGCTGTTAAAAACATTTGTTGTATAGGTGCAGGTTATGTTGGTGGACCTACAATGGCAGTTATTGCACAAAAATGTCCAGAAATAAAGGTAACTGTTGTTGATATTAACAAACAACGCATTGCTGATTGGAACGATCCTAATCTTGATAAACTGCCTATTTATGAACCGGGATTAAAAGAGGTTGTGGCCGAGGCTCGAGGTAGAAATCTTTTTTTTGATACCAATGTAGATAAGGCTATTGATGAAGCTGACATGATTTTTATTTCTGTTAATACACCAACGAAGACCTATGGAAAAGGTAAGGGTATGGCTGCAGATCTTAAGTATATAGAGCTTTGTGCCCGACAAATTGCACGGGTTGCTAAAGATGATAAAATTGTAGTAGAAAAATCAACCTTACCTGTACGAACAGCTGAAACACTTCGTACGATACTCGATAATACAGGGAATCATGTTAAGTTTCAAATATTATCAAATCCCGAGTTTTTAGCCGAAGGAACCGCCATTCAAGATTTGCACTATGCAGATCGTGTTTTAATTGGAGGTGAACAATCACCGGAAGGTCAGAAAGCGATGCAGGCTCTTGTTGATGTTTATGCCCATTGGTTGCCTCGCGAACGAATTCTTACAACGAATGTTTGGTCTTCTGAACTATCAAAATTAACGGCGAATGCTTTTTTGGCTCAACGGGTTTCATCAATTAACTCGTTGTCGGCTTTGTGCGAGATGACCGAAGCAAATATTGATGAAGTAGCAAGAGCGATCGGTTCTGATAGTCGAATAGGTTTTAAATTTCTTAAATCATCGGTGGGTTTTGGTGGTTCATGTTTCCAAAAGGATATTTTGAATCTGGTTTATATCTGTCGCACGTTGGGTTTGCAAGAAGTAGCTGATTATTGGGAACAGGTTATAATTATGAATGATTACCAAAAACGACGATTTGCTGATAAAATTATAATATCCTTATTTAATACTGTTTCAGGGAAGAAAATTGCTTTTTTGGGTTGGGCATTTAAAAAGGATACCAACGATACACGCGAAACAGCAGCCATGTATGTGGCTGATATTTTAATGGAAGACAGGGCCGAAATTCATGTTTACGATCCTAAAGTAAAACATGAGCAAATGTTTGCCGATGTTGATTATCTGAATTCAAGGAGAGAAAAGGAAAACCGCGAACTTCTAAAACCAGAAACGAATCCTTATGATGCTTGTAAAGATGCTCATGCAATTGCAATTCTGACTGAGTGGGATGAGTTTAAAACCTATGATTGGCAAAAAATCTATGATAATATGATGAAACCAGCATTTGTTTTTGATGGCCGAAACATTCTTGATCATCAAAAACTTATGGATATTGGATTTAATGTTAAGGCAATTGGGAAATCATAATAATTTTTAAACTTTTGAATTTATGAATAAAGTTGCTCTAATTTCAGGAATTACAGGTCAGGATGGATCTTATCTTACTGAATTATTATTAGAAAAAGGTTATACTGTTCATGGAATAATTCGTAGGTCAAGCTCTTTTAATACGTTTAGGATTGATCATCTTTATAATAATTCTGATCTACTTAATAAAAGGTTATTTTTACATTATGGAGATCTCACAGATTCGAGTAACTTAAACCGGTTGGTTGAAAAAATTCATCCTGATGAAATCTATAACCTTGGAGCTCAATCGCATGTTCAGGTATCATTTGAGGTTCCTGAATATACTGCTGAGGTGGATGGCGTTGGAACACTAAGATTTCTGGATGCAATAAAAGAAACTGGACTAAAAACAAAGTTTTATCAGGCATCAACTTCTGAATTATATGGATTGGCTCAGGAAGTCCCTCAAACCGAAAAAACTCCATTTTATCCACGAAGCCCTTATGCCGCTGCAAAGTTATATGCCTATTGGATTGTGGTAAATTATCGCGAAGCCTATAGTTTATTTGCTTGCAATGGAATACTTTTCAACCATGAATCTGAACGTAGGGGAAAAACCTTTGTTACGCGAAAAATTACAGTGGCTGTATCGAAAATAATGCTTGGATTACAGGATGTTTTATTACTTGGTAATCTTGACGCAAAGCGCGACTGGGGTTATGCTCCGGAGTATGTTGAAGGAATGTGGAGAATGCTTCAAGCTGATAAACCTGACGATTATGTACTTGCTACCAACGAAACCCATACTGTACGAGAATTTGTTGAAGAAAGCTTTTCGGTACTTGGCGAGAAAATGGAATGGAAAGGTAAGGGTAAAGAGGAAAAAGGGTATTTAAAAAGTAACGGAAGGTTAGTGGTTGCCATTGATCCAAGATATTACCGACCAACTGAAGTAGATTTGTTAATTGGAAATCCTGCAAAAGCTAAAGAAAAATTGGGTTGGGTACCCAAAACTACATTTAAAGAGTTAGTCAGTTTAATGGTAAAATCAGATTATGCGAAATTGACTAAAAAAAATGAGTAACACTGAGTTCCTCAAAGGAAACACAAAGTTCCACGAAGTAAAGAACGTTGCGAAACATTGTGATTAACTTTGAGTTACTTTGTGTAACAAAAAAACATTGAACTTCATGACCGAAAACGAAATAAGTAAAGTGATTCTGGATTGTGCTTTTAAGGTTCATACCGCATTAGGACCAGGGTTACTTGAAAAAGTTTATCAGGAATGTTTGGCTTATGAATTAAGAAAAATGGGTTTAAAGGTTGAATCAGAGAAGTCAATGCCTTTGATTTATGAGGAGGTTAAGTTTGATTGTGGCTACAGAATAGACTTATTGGTTGAGGGAAAGGTTGTTATAGAATTAAAAGTTGTTGAAGCATTTAATGATGTTCATATTGCCCAAACCTTAACATATATGAAATTATCTGAATGTAAGTTAGGGTTGTTATTAAACTTTTATACAAAATCATTAAAAGATGGGATTAAGCGATTAATCCTTTAAAATACGTTGAGAAACGTTGTGATTGACTTTGAAATACTTTGTGTAACTGCTTTTTGGAGCACCAAGTTCCACAATGGAAACACAAAGTCCCACGAAGTAAAAAAAGCGTTGAGAAACTTTGTGAATAACTTCGTGATACATTGAGTAACAAAAAAATGAATAAAAACTCAAAAATATACATTGCAGGTCATACCGGATTGGTAGGAAGTGCAATTCATCGAAAACTTATTGAAAAAGGATTTACCAATTTCGTTTTTACGCCTTATCCTGAATATGATCTTATTGATCAGAGAATAGTTAAAGATTTTTTCGAGAAAGAAAAGCCAGAATATGTAATTTTAGCTGCTGCAAAAGTGGGTGGAATTGTTGCCAATAATACTTATCGTGCTGACTTTATTTATCAAAATATACAGATTCAAAACAACATTATCCATTATTCTTATCTAAATGGGGTAAAGAAATTACTCTTTCTGGGTTCTTCGTGTATTTACCCCAAGAACTGCCCTCAACCCATAAAAGAAGAATATCTTTTAACCGATGAATTGGAATATACCAATGAACCATATGCTATTGCCAAGATTGCCGGTATCAAAATGTGCGAATCATACAATATTCAGTATGGAACCAATTTTATCGCAGTAATGCCAACCAATTTGTATGGCCCAAATGATAATTATAATTTAGAAACTTCCCATGTTTTACCTGCACTTATCCGTAAAATGCATTTGGGTAAATGCCTCATGAATAATGACTGGGATGCTATTAGAAGAGATCTTAACACAAGAGCAATCGAAGGAATTTCAAGCCAATCAACCGATGATGAAATTAAACAAATTCTAAAAAAATACGGAATTAAGCTAGTAGCTGATAGCTCACAGCTAAAAGCTATTATTACCCTCTGGGGCTCTGGCAATCCCCGCCGTGAATTCCTTCATTCTGATGACCTCGCCGATGCCTGTGTTTACTTAATGCAAAAAATAAATTTTGAAGATTTAAAAGGGAATGCAAAAGAGATTAAAAATACTCATATTAATATCGGAACGGGCAAAGATTTAATCATAAAGGAACTCGCAGAAATGGTAAAAGAGATCGTTGGATTTGAAGGAAAGATTGAGTGGGATAATAATAAACCAGATGGAACAAGGCAAAAATTGTTGAATGTTAGTAAAATAACTAGGTTGGGATGGAAGCCAAGTATATCTTTTGAAAATGGAATTAAAAGATTGTATGAAAGTTTCTAATTTTTTCTTTAATTTTGATAAATGCGACTGAGTAAGACTGAAATAGAAGCAATAAAGAGAGTAGCCAATGCAGTTTTTGGAGAAAATACAACCGTTAGTTTATTTGGTTCGAGAACGGATGACAATAAAAGAGGTGGTGATATTGATCTACTGGTGAGTTGTGGAAAGAAAATATCAAGTACAGAGCGGTATATGCTTAAAATTAGATTTCTGGTCCAGTTAAAAAAGGCTATTGGAGATCAAAAAATTGATGTACTGATTGATGGAGGGCAAAAATCACGTGTCTTTTTAAAAAATG
>JAVEZW010000102.1:0-11651 GCA_034002805.1 Bacteroidales bacterium
TTAAAACTCCAGAAGTTCCATACCGAATCGACAAAAAACCGGTCTGTTGAGAGTTCATCAATAAACAAGGTGGCCGAAAGATGCACTTTCTTTATATTTCTCGAGCTTATATCAATAAACATCTGCGAATTCTGTCCTACATTTCTTCCCGATTGATCGGTGGAATTATAGGTATGATCAACCGATTTATAAAACATTACCGGAATAAGATATTGTAGCTGCGGACCATCTGAACTGTAAATTACAGAATTACCCAGCGATACATAAAATTTATTCCAGGGTTTAAATGTAAACAAGTTTGCAGCCAGGTACTTATCAAACATCATGCTTCGTTCATCTGTTCCGTATGAATTGGTAAATACCATGGTTGAGGCACTGTCAATTACCTCTGAAACTAACCATCCGTGCACCCAATTAAACTCAAACCATTTTGCGGGTTTTAGTTGTAGCTTGATATGTGCAAACGAGGGTGTTCTACCGCTAAAAATGTTGGCTCCATTATAGTTGTTTCCCCATTCAAAATGATCTTTAACGATGCCAAAAGTTCCCCAATCCCAACTATAGGTTAATCCTCCGCGCATGTCGCTATAATCACCGCCACCATCATTGTATTTGTAGTTGGCTCCTGTACGTTGTGTAAGAAAATCCTCTTTCTCGAGTAATATGCTCTCGTGATTATCGCGCAAACTGGCATAAAAGCCCCAATGTTTTCCTATATAAGCAAATGCTTCAGCTCCATTCCACCGATGATAAAAACTTCCGCTGTCGTTCGAAAAATAATCGATTCCTAAAATCGGATTTACCGAAAAGGTAAACAACGAATCTTTATAGGTGTAAACATCAAGTCGTTTATCGAAGTTTTTATCTGCCATCAATTCTTTATTAAAATCTTTTAAGTAAAAGGTAAGCTCTGCTAATTGACGAGTGTTTAATTCATAATTGCTCTCTTTTATTTCTTTCAGTTTTAAGGCGATAAACATTCTCGAAAAAGGCTTAACCGATGTATTAATATCTATTACACCAACAGCAGCCAGCTCATCCAAAAATTCGTAAACATCTTTATTACTGGTATGATAATTAACATCTTGACCCAAACTTATTAAGTAAGTAAGTAAGAAAATAGGTATAATTAAAAATTTTCGGATAATTTGCTGGGTAATCATAGTGTGAATAATTAATCTGGCAATTTAGTAAATTCTTAAATAACCTAAGTTCGATATTCGATTAAAAATAAACTTGGCTCAAATCCTAAAACCTAATCAAAACAAATTGATAATCTATTAGTTTGTTTTGATGAAGCTCCGTAGGAGCTAAATATTTGTAGCAAAAAAGGATAAGTGAAGAAAGCGCACCAACCAAAAACCTTGTAAAATGTAATTCTGCTATTTGGTGCGCAATTTACAAATCATGATTTCAAATTGAATAAAACAATGCACAATTGCGTGTCCTAGCTAGATTCATTCCTTGTTCATCATTCTTACTGCCACGCATTCTATTATCTACTATTTGCTACAAATATTTAATCCCTCCGGGATTATAAAAACATCTTATCTCTCATATAACTGGCTTTATCATTGTGTTAAAAAATATTGGTATCCCGTTTATAACATCAGTATATTTTAGAAATAAACCTGACTTATATTGAACTCACATTAATTAACAAATAAAAGGCAGCTATATGAATTTATCTAAAGCTTGCTCCTGATTGCTTTAGGAAGTCCATTAAAAACAAGTTCATACGAATGATTTGTCCATTCGTAAAGGTCTTTATCAGAAATTCTACCATCAATAAGAATTGTGTTCCAGTGTTTTTTACTCATATGATAACCGGGCAGAACACTATCAGGATAAAGCTCCCGAAGTTCAATGGCTTTTTCGGGGTCGCATTTTAAGTTGATCGAAAACTCCTCTTCCAAATCGGTAAGTGCAAACATTTTACCACCCACTTTAAATACCAGCGTGGTTTCGTCGAACGGAAACTCTTCGGTAACTCCGGGTTTCGAAAGACAATAATCTCTGAAATCTTCAATATTCATCGGTAAGAATTTTATAATAAGCTCGCCTGAAACGCGTCTTCAATATGCTCAATTTCTATTTTCCCGTTTTGGGTAAGTACTGAAATAATATCGAAACGTGTTTCCTGATCGATATTAAACTGCTGAATATAAGCCTCTGTTGCTTTTATTATAAATCGTTGTTTTTTCTTCGTTACAGCTTCTTTTGGATTTTCGAAATAATCATTTGTGCGGGTTTTTACCTCTACGATAACTAATAGGTTTTCTTTTTCAGCAATTATATCTATTTCGTTTTTCCCAAACCGCCAGTTTCTGTTTTTTATTTTAAATCCGGCATTTATAAGAAACCGAACAGCCCGATCTTCTCCTTCTTTTCCTAATTCAATATGATCCGACATGTTTTAAAAGATAATAAAACCTAAAAAGATAGTTGCATTATACATAAATTAATTTGTAATTTGTGTAATGTGTTAAAGATAAAATAATTTAAAGACTTATGCTGAACTTTATTTTCTCTATTTTATTCTTTGCTTACGGAGCTGGAATGCAAAACGAACCCTTCGAAGGGAGCATTGATCTTATTTATATCTCTCAGTATGATACTACTTATGTTACCTACTTTGTTAAACAGAGTCAGGTGCGGGTTGATAAGTTTGATAAAAATAGAAAGCATTTAGAGACCGTGTTGTTAAACCTTGATAAAGATCTGATATTTGTGGTTAGTCCATCGCGAAAATTATATACCGAAGTAAAATATATCCCAGGCGACAAATCCAAAAATAATAAGTTCGAAGTTTTAAAATCAGAGAATACACGACCCATTATTGGGCAGGAATGCCAGCAGTGGAGGGTTAAAAACAGTGAAAAAAACACAGAGATCTGTTATTGGGTTTCGGACGGACAGTATGATTTTTTCGAAAAGTTTGTTATTCTTTTTAATACGGTAGATAAAACATATGAGTTTTATGAGAAGATTCCTGACACAAAAGGATATTTCCCTCTTTTGGTCGAAGAACGTACGCTTTTACGTGCAGACAAATCAAAACTAATGGTTCAGAAAATTAACAATCGCCAGTTAAATCAAAGTTATTTTGATATTCCTGCCGATTATGAAAAAATCAGTCGTTAAAATAGGTTAGTGTTGCACCGCTTTTGTTTACAACCAATTTAACCCTGGAGCCAAGAATTAACGAGAGATTAATATTTTGGTGACCAACAGGAAAGTTTAAACATACCGGATAGTTATATTCTTTAACTGCATCGAAAATTATTTCGTAAGCTGATTTGCCAAATGCAACCTTATTATCGTGCATATCGGTCATTCCGCCTACCACTAATCCTTTTAGCTTACTTAGTTTGTCCGAATATTTCAGGTTCATCATCATTCTGTCAATGTGATAAAGATACTCATCAAGATCCTCGAGTACTAAAATTTTATCCTTATAATCAAAGTCAAAATTGGTTCCTGAAATACTGTAAAGAACAGATAAATTGCCTCCTACCAAAAGGCCAGAGTCCTCTCCATATTTGTTTAGCGCATGATATTCGCAGAAATTTTGAGATAATTCATTAAATAAGGCGCTCTTTAACGAATGTACGGCCTCACTATCTTTGTTTTCGGGCGTTATATTAAAAGGCATTATCCCATGAATTGATTTTACCCCAATCTTGTTATTCAGATATGCATGTAAGGCTGTAATATCGCTAAATCCAACAATCCATTTGGGATTTTTAAGAAACTTTTTAAAGGATAATAGTGGCAAAATCTTAATCGTACCATAGCCTCCTCGGGCGCAAAATATAGCTTTTATTTCAGGTTTATCGAGCATGTCCTGAAAATCTTCAGCCCGCTGAATTTCTGTGCCTGCAAACTGATGATCTTCTTTAAAAAGATTTTTTCCTAACTCAACCTTTAAGCCCCAGCTTTCAAAAACATCAATAGCTGCGTTTAATTCATCGAACTCTATTTTTCTTGCTGGAGCAACAATTCCAATTTTATCACCAGGATTTAATTTGGGTGGAGTAATCATCATTTTCGTTTTTTTGATGCACAAACAAAGATAATCATTTTAAATTTTACGTTATATATTTTTAGCTCATAGCTCATGGCTCACAGCTAATAGCTTTTTCCGATTAATTGTTTGAAAAAAAATATTCCTTCGTATATTTGCCAGATATTGAAAAAATAAAGAAAAATAATAGAGTAAGATGAAAAATCCGAAACGATACTTAGTTACCTCTGCGTTACCTTACGCCAATGGACCATTACACTTGGGACATATTGCAGGTGCTTATCTGCCAGCCGATATTTATGTTCGTTATTTAAAACTTAAAGGCGAAGATGTGGCATTTATATGCGGTTCTGATGAGCATGGAGTTCCGATTACACTGCGTGCACGTAAGGAAGGTGTTTCGCCACAAGATATTGTTGACAAGTATCATGAAATGATAAAAAAATCGTTTGAAGAGTTGGGTATTGCTTTTGATATTTACCATCGTACTTCAGATCCGCTCCATCACGAAACAGCTTCAGCTTTTTTTAAGGAGATGAATGATAAAGGCGAGTTTATAGAGAAGGAGGAAGAACAATTTTTTGATGAGCAGGAACAACAATTCCTTGCCGACCGATATATTATAGGAACCTGCCCGAAATGCGGATTCGAAAATGCTTATGGCGACCAGTGCGAAAAATGTGGAACCAGCTTAAGTCCTAAAGAACTGATTAATCCAAAATCAACATTGAGCGGAAATCCTCCTGTTTTAAAAACTACAAAACACTGGTACCTCGATTTAGAGAAATATCAGCACGAATGGCTTGAAAAATGGATAGATAGTCATAAAAACGATTGGAAAGCCAATGTTTACGGACAATGCAAGTCGTGGTTAAACTCAGGCTTGCAACCACGAGCAGTAACACGCGATTTGGATTGGGGTGTACCTGTTCCTGTTCCAAATTCCGAAGGCAAAGTTCTCTATGTGTGGTTCGATGCTCCTATTGGTTACATTTCGGCAACCAAAGCATGGGCAAAAGAAAAAGGAAAAAACTGGAAAGATTACTGGCAAAGCGATGATTCGCGATTAATTCATTTTATCGGAAAAGACAACATTGTTTTCCATTGCCTTATTTTCCCGGCTATGTTAAAAGCGCACGGAGATTATATTTTACCCGATAATGTACCTGCAAACGAGTTTCTGAATCTCGAAGGAGATAAACTTTCTACATCGCGCAATTGGGCAGTATGGATTCATGAATATCTAAAAGATTTTCCGGGAAAACAGGATGTGTTGCGTTATGCCATTTGCACAACCTTACCCGAACAAAAAGACAACGATTTTACATGGAAAGATTTTCAAACTCGTAACAATAGTGAATTGGTAGCTATTTTCGGGAATTTTGTAAACCGAACCATTGTGCTTACACATAAATATTTCGAAGGTAAAGTGCCTGCTTGCGGAATACTAACTGATTTCGATAAACAAACACTTTCTGAAATATCGGTTATAAAAGAAAATCTTGAAAAAAGTATTGAAAATTTCCGTTTCCGTGAAGCCATAAAAACAGCGATGGATTTGGCACGTTTAGGCAACAAGTACCTTGCCGATACTGAACCATGGAAAGTTATTAAAACAGATGAAGAGCGGGTAAAAACAATTCTGAATGTTTCTCTGCAAATAACAGCAAATCTTTCAATAATCATGGAGCCGTTTATTCCGTTTACCGCAGAAAAGCTAAGACGATTTCTGAATATTGAAAAGCTAAATTGGACTCTTGCAGGACATACCGACTTGTTAAAACAGGGTCATCAGATTGCGCAGGCAGAATTACTTTTTGATAAAATTGAGGACGAAGAAATTGAAAGACAAATTCAGAAACTTATGGATTCGAAAAAAGCGAACGAAATAGCCGGACAAAAAGCCGACCCTGCAAAAGATAATATTACCTACGACGATTTTTCGAAGATGGATATCCGTGTTGGAACAATTCTGGAAGCCGAACGTGTTCCAAAGACAGATAAACTGCTCAAACTAAAAATCGATACCGGAATTGATCAAAGGACTATTGTTTCTGGTATTGCAGTAGATCACAAACCCGAAGATATCATTGGTAAACAGGTTAGTATTCTGGTAAACCTTGAGCCACGAACCATTAAAGGAATCGAATCAAAAGGAATGATACTTATGGCGCAGGATGTCAGCGGTAAACTCAATTTTGTAATTCCTGCCGAAAAAACAACGAACGGATCGGAAATTAAATAGCTACAATTTAACTTTCCATCGTGGCGAAAGCCTCATGGAAAAGTTAAATTACTATTAATTGAAATGTCTTCCGAACAAATCGTTAAATAATTTAATTATAAGGTTAATTTTTCATCGTCCGCCGATTGGCGGACATGGAAACGTTAATAAAACTATTCGACAATAAAATCATTTATCATTTCTACTTGCTTTTCAGAATATAAAGAATGAACAAACTTAAAGTTCTCAACATTGTCAAAGTAACCAAGAACTTGCCCTCTCTTTAAAATGGTTGGTTCCTGCGTTATTAATTCCAAATAAGAAGTCCAGGGATATTCTAATATGCTTTCAGCAAAGCCATGATTTACGGGATTATTATGTATATAAACTATAAGATTTTTTAATTGTTTTTCATTGGTTATGACTTTACGTTTAAAGTTTTTCTCGAACAAAGAACTTATTCGGTCGTGGCTGATATTAAACCATCTGGTATAAGCATTAAATAAATGCTTAAATTGATTTGTCGGTGTTGGTTTTTTGTTGAATTTCTTGTCTTGTACATCGGGAAAATAAGTTTTCCATTTAACAGAAGCATCTTCAGATTTTATATTTTCGGAATTTAAGAATCCAATCTCCTTCTCCTCTTTAATGCGAACAAGAAAATGAAAATGATTTTTCATTAAACACCAGGCAAAAGTATCAGCAATTGAACTTATATATATTTCGTAGATAAAAAGGAAATGTAAATAATCTTCTTCATTAATAAATAGGTCTTCATAATTATTTCCGCGGTTGTAAATGTGGTAGTACTTTCCGTATTCAATCGGTACTTTCATAAAAGTAAATTATTAGATTTACTTTCCATCGTGACGAAAGTCATATTGCCTTTATTCTTCCTCTAATTGACGTTTCCATGTCCTCCGGACGATGGAAAGTCATTCCAGTCCCCACAATCTTTAATTAACTGAATAAGTTCTTCAACCGCTTTTTCTTCGGGAATGTTTTTCTTAATTACTTCTTTATTCTTATAAAGAGTTATTTTTCCAGGACCAGCACCAACGTAACCATAATCAGCATCGGCCATTTCACCGGGGCCATTTACGATGCATCCCATTATTCCAATTTTAAGATGTTTTTGAGATGAGGTTTTTTTACGAATCTCAGCGGTAGTTTTTTGCAGATCAAAAAGAGTACGACCACAGCCGGGGCATGAGATATATTCTGTTTTCGACATGCGAACACGACTGGCTTGCAGAATTCCAAATGAAGTATTCACAATATCCTGATTACTAATTTTTCCTATATTTTCAATCCAGATTCCATCAGCAAGTCCATCAATAAATAAGCCGCCGATTTCGCTGGCTGCTTTTAACTGAAGATCTTCTAGATTATTTTCAGAATATGTCCTTTTTATTATTATCGGAATGGTACATTTTGCATTCATCAATTTTAATATAGCAGCACGATGATCGGCGAATGCATTTGTATTCTTTGATTCAAGAATCACAACTAGATTTTTTTCTTTTGTAATTTTTTGAATCAACGCTAAATCCAAGCTTGAGTTTTCGGTTACAATAAATTTCAGTTGATCTGATTTTTGATCTGATTCTGAACCTTGCAAATGTTGAATTAAGGTATTTCCGGAAAAAACATAGTCTGGTTTCAAATCACCATAACGATCATTATTCCCAACCACCACCGGCAATTTATTGTCCCCGATATTACCAACAGCGATTGTTTCTCTGTGTTTATAGCTAAAGAAATCAACCGGAATTGGATTTATCTCTTCAATCATTGAGTGATCGGCTTTTTTATTTACAAATGTCACAAGTTTTTTAGCAACCGGAATTTCATCCTCGGGAGGTTCTGTAAGCGAAACACGAATGGTATCTCCTATGCCATCGGCAAGCAATGTTCCGATTCCAACTGCGGACTTAATACGTCCATCTTCACCTTCACCTGCTTCAGTTACACCCAGATGCAATGGGAAATGCATCTTTTCATCATGCATTTTAGCCACCATCAATCGGTTTGCCTGAACCATTACACGTGTATTGCTCGATTTTAATGAAACAACAATATTTTCAAATTTCTCCTTAACACAAATCCGCAGAAATTCCATCGCCGATTCTACCATTCCTTCGGGTGTATCGCCATAGCGACTCATAATCCGATCCGATAACGAACCATGATTTACTCCAATACGCAATGCTGTTTTATTTTCTTTGCAGATATTTAAAAGAGGGACTAACTGATCTTCGATTTTCTTTATTTCAGACTTATATTCTTCATCCGTAAATTCAATCCTTGTAAAATCAGCGCGTTTATCCACAAAATTGCCCGGATTAATCCTTACTTTTTCAACAATTGATGACGCAGTAAATGCTGCTTTGGGGTTAAAATGGATATCGGCAGCTACTGGAGTATTAAATCCGGCATCACGAATACCTTTTTTAATGTTTTTTAGATTTTCTGCTTCACGAACACCCTGCGCAGTAATACGCACTAATTCGCCGCCTTTCCCAATAATCCTAAGCGACTGCTCAATTGATTCTTGCGTATTAAGCGTATTCGTATTGGTCATGGATTGGATCCGAATGGGGTTATTTCCTCCAAATTCGATAATTCCAACCTTTACTGGACGTGTTTTTAATCGGGTATATTGAAATAAATTGATATAATTTTCGTATTTCATTCGTTTAATATCTTAATATTGTTACAAAGGTGATAAAAAAAAGTATAAAAACTTGTCAATATTTCGATAAACTCAATATGACAAGTTTCAAGGATTAAAACATTAGACAATGTCATCCTGAGCCTGTCGAAGGAAGACATTGAATGAAATTTATTAGTACACTTTTTGTAATAAAAGATGTATTTTCGTAAACGATAATTAATAAGTCATTATGTCGATAAAAGTTACAGATTTAACCAAAATATACGGTCAGCAAAAAGCGGTTGATAACATTAGTTTCGAAATCAGAACAGGCGAAATAGTTGGATTTGTTGGTCCTAATGGAGCAGGTAAATCAACCACCATGAAAATTCTTACCGGGTTTATTCCTCCCTCATCAGGAGAAGCATGGATTAATGGATTGGAGATAAACGAAAACTCACTCGAAATACGAAAACATATCGGGTATCTTCCTGAAAACAATCCTCTTTACCCAGAGATGTATGTAAAAGAATACCTCGAATTTGTAGCAGGAATCTATAAACTTGGAAATGAAACAAAATCACGAATTTCAGAAATCATCGAACAAACGGGATTAACTGTTGAGCAAAATAAAAAAATTGGTGCCTTGTCGAAAGGATACAGACAGCGTGTTGGATTAGCCCAGGCACTTATTCATGATCCGGCGATTTTAATCCTTGATGAACCAACTTCAGGACTTGATCCAAACCAGATTATCGAAATACGAAATCTTATTTCGACCGTTGGAAAAGAAAAGACTGTGTTGCTTTCAACGCATATTATGCAGGAAGTGGAAGCTATCTGCGACCGGATAATCATTATAAATAAAGGGAAAATCGTTGCTGATGATTCTATCGGATCAATATATAATCACTCACAGGATAAGCAAATCACTATTCAGGTTGAGTTTGATAAAGAAATCGATCAGGAGAAATTAGAAAGGATTGAGCTTGTTAACAAGGTAGCCAAAATCGATGATAAAAACTGGCTGATACAAAGCTCTTCAGACGAAATACGACAACACATTTTCAATTTCGCCGTTCAATCAGGCCTTACCGTTTTATCCATGCAGAAAAAAGAAAAAAGCTTAGAGGAGGTTTTTCAGGAGCTTACAAGACAATGATCAATGATCAATTACCAATAAACAATTATCAATAATCAGAACAATTAACAATAACCAATTAAAATAACCAGGAAATAAAATGCAAAAGGAAAATCCTGCATAAGATAGGTCTTTTGATTTTGCAAAAGATATTGTGTCGCTTTATAAAAAGATAATTTCAGATCATAAAGAATATATTTTATCAAAACAAATATTACGAAGCGGAACTTCAATAGGAGCAAATATAGCAGAGGCGAATGGAGGTATTTCCGGGGCAGACTTTTCGAATAAAATTTCAATTGCCTACAAAGAATGTCTTGAAACAAAATATTGGTTAAAATTGTTATATGAAACTGGTTATATATCTGAATCTGCATTTAATAACTTATATGATAAAGCTGATGAAATTGGGAAAATCCTTTTTTCAATACTCAAAAAAACACGCATAAAAGAAAAAGAATAAAATTTAATTGTTTATTGATCACTGTTAATTGTTAATTGAAATTATTATTTTTGGACGTTTTTTTATTTTTAATCATTATAAATAATTTATTATGGGATATTTATTTACATCTGAATCTGTCTCTGAAGGACATCCTGATAAAGTTGCCGATCAAATATCTGACGCATTGCTTGACGAGTTTTTACGTCGCGATCCCGATTCGAAAGTTGCCTGCGAAACATTGGTAACTACCGGATTGGTTGTATTAAGCGGCGAGGTTCGCACAAAAGCATACGTTGATGTTCAGGAAGTGGCCCGAAGAGTTATTAAACGAATTGGTTATACCAAGCAAGAGTATCGATTTGATTCAGACTCATGTGGTGTTATTTCGAGTATTCATGAGCAATCACCTGATATTAACCAGGGTGTTGTTCGCGAGAAAGAAGAAGACCAGGGAGCCGGCGATCAGGGTATGATGTTTGGCTATGCCAGTAAAGAAACCGACGATTACATGCCATTATCATTGGTATTGTCGCATGTATTACTGCAGGAGCTTGCAAAAATACGTCGCGAAGGAAAGCAAATGCTTTATTTGCGCCCAGATGCAAAATCACAGGTTACAATGGAGTACGATGACAACAACCAGCCTTCGAGAGTTCATACGATTGTTATCTCTACACAACACGATGATTTTGCTGAAGAAAAGAAAATGCTTGAACAAATTAAAAACGATGTTCGTGCCATTCTCATTCCTCGTGCAAAAGCAAGATTCCCCGAAAGAGTTCAGAAACTTTTCAAAGATGATTATATTCTGCATGTTAATCCTACCGGTAAATTTGTTATTGGTGGACCACATGGAGATACTGGTTTAACAGGCCGTAAGATCATTGTTGACACCTATGGTGGTAAAGGCGCTCATGGTGGTGGTGCTTTCTCTGGTAAAGACTCATCGAAAGTTGACCGTTCGGCTGCTTATGCTGCTCGTCATATTGCTAAAAACATGGTAGCTTCTGGATTAGCAGATGAGGTGTTGGTTCAGGTTGCTTATGCTATTGGTGTTGCCAAGCCTGTTGGTTTGTATGTTAACACCTACGGAACAGCCAAAGTAAACATGAAAGATGGCGATATAGCTGCAAAAATAAACGAGCTGTTCGATATGCG
>JAVEZW010000103.1:0-11560 GCA_034002805.1 Bacteroidales bacterium
ATAAATTTATATAAATAAAACAAAACAGGAGGTTCATTATGAAAACAATAGTAAAAATATCCGCTGTTTTATCAATGTTTCTCGTATCGTGTACATCAATGCAGCAAACGGCTGTAAATGATGATTTGTATTTTTCACCTAGCGACAAATCATCAAACGACCTTTATGCATCTGATAATGGCGAGAGCAAACCTGGTAAATCATATGTACATAACAAAGAGCTTGATCAAAAAATATCTGCTTTACTAGAGGACGAATCTTTGGAAGAAATCGATACAACTATTTACGAAGACGATGAAACTGGCAATCCATACCAGGATATAGTTGTTGATAGTTATGACGAAGCTTACCAAAAAAGACTAGAGGCTAAACAAAGCGGCACATATGGAATAACTAATAATTACTTTGTTTTGAATAGCAGTGATTATTGGTATGCATCAGCTTATTTGAACGATCCATTCTATAATGTAATTATTGTAGGCGATCAGGTTTGGGTTGAACCTCGTTGGTTATCAACAAGTTTCGGTTTCTATCCACGTCCATACTACAGTTACTATGGGTACTATGGATATTACGATCCATATTATTATGATCCATTTTATTATTCATATTACAGACCATATTACAATAATTATTACCGACCATATTATTACGGACATCCTTATTATTCGATAAATAATTATTACTATGGTGATAATAATAATTGGGCCAGCTCTGGAAACAATTCATTCCGACGACGTGGTACAACAACTACTAATCCTGATGGAATAAACAGAAGCTCAAGAGGTACCAGATCTATACCTGAAAGTTATATTGGCAATGATATCCGAAAAACCAGAACGTTAAAAGATGGTATTGATGATCAGGCAGCAAGAACTACCTCAGTAGGGAGAACAGACCGAGTTAGAGAAAAACGTGAAGGAATTCAAGATCCGGAAAGAACTACAAGAACCTCTGGTGCTGAAAATACAAGAACAAGACAGGAGATAACCCGCAAGAGAACATCAACTGAGGGAAGTGCAACAAGAACATACACCAGACCCACAAGGCAAAGTTCTTCAACTTATGATGCTTCTAAACGCAATACAACAACCAGATATACACGTCCTGAGAGATCAACTACTGGTGTAAGCACAAATACAAGATCAAATTCCGGATCATCGACTTATTCACCTGCACGAACAAGTACTCCAACCAGATCAACTTCTGGCGGAAGCAAATATACACCTGCACGTTCATCATCGGGTAATTCAAGTGGAACGGTTAGAAGTACACCTTCAAAATCTAGCTCAGGATCTTCAGGTAATTCTGGATCATCCAGAAGTTCAGGATCGTCATCAGGTAACTCTGGAAATTCTGGAAACTCTTCTGGTTCCTCAAGAGGTGGAAGAAGGTAATTTATGATGATATTGTTTTTATAATGAACCTGTTTTTGTTACTAAAATAAAAATTGAATTATGAAAAAACTTATTATATCCCTGCTATCAATAATAATTATGAGTACCTATGTGTTCTCTCAGAGTATTTATGTTGATAATTCTTTACTGTTTTCGCAGAATAATTATTCAGGAACAGCTCGTTCTGTAGGTATGAGCGGAGCATTTGGAGCACTCGGAGGTGATCAGGGATCCTTCTCAATAAATCCGGCAGGTATTGGTGTTTATCAAAGCTCTGAAATGGTATTTTCACCTGGCTTATCTTTTGATAAGGCTTCGTCATTTTATTTATCCAATACCATGGAGGATAGTAAATATGCCATGAATGTTAATAATTTCGGTTTTGTGGCATCGTATGATTTAAGCAAGCAGGATACCAGATGGACTAACTTTAATGTGGGTATTACCTACAATAAAACAAACAATTTTAACCGAAATATACTTTTCGAAGGAGTTAATAATTACTCCCTGATGGAGGTGTATGTTAATAGTGCAAATTCAGGTCTGTGGGATGATGATTACGAAGGATTATTTGAAGAAACAGCTTTGCTTTATTATGATTCAACTTATAACGAATATTGGAGTGAAATTACCGACGAAATTATGATGAATCCTGATGGGTTTACCATAAATCAGAGAAAATCTTTACAAACCAAAGGATCAATGGGTGAACTGTCGATTGCATTTGGAGGTAACTATTCGCATAAATTATATGTAGGTTTAAGTGTTGGAATCGTTTGGTTAAATTATAGCCAATACTCATCACATTTTGAATTTGAAGACAACTCTACAACAGATGTTTTTGATTTTCATTCTCTTGAGTTTAAGGAAAATTCAGAAATCTCAGGTAACGGTGTAAATCTTAAGCTTGGGTTTATTTATAAGCCAATTGAATTTGTTCGAATAGGAGCTGCATTGCATACTCCAACCTTTTATGAGTTAAGAGATAATTATTATAACCAGGTAAAATCGGGTTTTGATAATGGCGATATGTATGATTCAAAATCAACTACGGCGACTTATAATTATACTCTGACAACCCCTTTACGAGGAGTTCTTTCATTAGGATTTCAGTTGGGTAAATTTGGTTTAATTGATGTAGATTATGAGTATGTTGATTATTCGAGTATCAAAATGGATGATGAAGAGAATAGCCAATATGTAAATGATGATAATGCTCAGATACAGAATCTTTATCAATCAGTAAACAATATTCGTGCTGGTGGAGAGTTTAGAACAGGTCCATTTTACCTGAGAGCTGGTGCAGCGTATTCAACAAGTCCGTACAAAAAAACCGATACCTCAGTTAATCATGATAGTAACAAGTTAACTTATTCGGGTGGTGTTGGTTATCGCGAGAAAAAATTCTTTATTGATTTTGCATATTCTCAAGCAAATCAGGATTACCACATGGGCGTTTTTGAAGGAAATCCGTATAGCGCAAAAATAAACACTACAAAAAATAATTTTATCTTGTCTTTTGGATTTAAGTTTTAGGATTAGGTTTTGTTAATTGGGTTGCTAACTGTCTGAATATTAAAATTCAGACAGTTTTGTTTTTTCATATAGTTATTATAAATTGTGTTTTATTCAACATTAAACCCAAAAAACTTTGAGTATTAATTGTTAAATAATTATTTTCGTAGCTTGTAATTTTAAGACGTTAGTGCTATTAATATTGTCATAATCAAATAAAAGACAAATGGAAACTAAAGATTCGAAAAACTCTGACTCTGTTCATAATGAACAGCATAACGATCAGTCTTCATCAGAAATGAACGTAAACACAGCTGGTAAAAAGGCTAAAAATAAGCCTGTTGAATTGAGCGATGAAGAAAATGATAATGATTTAAGCAATATTGATGAAATTGATTCGTCAATCGATATTGAAAATGGCGAACTTGATAGCAATAACGAGGCTTATGAGGTAAGTAAAATTTACCAGGCTGATGATCAATCAAAAGTTGAGATCGATTTTAATTTGTTCGAAAGAGATAAATTAGTTGAAGAACTTAGAAATTATATAGAGAATCAACCTATAAATAATATAAGGAGAGAGGTTGAAGCCATAAAAGCAAGCTTTTACAAAAAGCAAAAAGCTGTAAATGAGCAAAAAAGAAAACAATATATTAAGGATGGCGGAGATATTGAGGATTTTGTTTTAACCGAAGATCCTTTAGAGGTTGAATTAAAAGAATTATTTAAAAAATATAGAAAATATAAAGCCGAATACAACAGATCGCTCGAGAAAGATAAAGAATCGAACCTCGAGAAGAAATATGCTGTTATTGAAAAGTTAAAAGAACTAATAAATAGTAACGAGTCGATTGGTGATACATTCCAGGAATTCAGAGAATTACAGAAACAGTGGAAAGAAACAGGTCCGGTACCTCAACAGCAGCTTAAAGATTTATGGAATACCTATAATCACCATGTCGAGAAATTCTATGACTTTATCAGTATTAACAAAGAATTGCGAGATCTGGATTTAAAAAAGAATATCGAGCTTAAAACTGAGATATGCGATAAAGCTGAAAAGTTAATTGATAATCCATCAGTAGTAATTGCTTTTAAATCGTTGCAAAAACTACATAACCAGTGGCGTGAGATTGGTCCTGTACCTAATGACCAGCGTGATGCAATATGGGAGAGATTTAAAGAAGCGACCAGAGTTATAAATAAAAAACATCAGGATTATTTTAAAAACCTGAAGGATGATCAGAAGAATAACCTAGATCAGAAAGCTGATTTATGCCAGAAAGCAGAAGATATTTTGGCTCAAAAGATTGAAGCTCATAAAGTATGGATTGAAAAAACCCAGGAAATACTTGAGCTTCAGAAAGTATGGAGAACTATTGGATTTGCTCCTAAAAAGGATAACAATAAGATCTATGCTCGTTTTAGAAATGCCTGTGACAAGTTTTTTGAGCTGAAAAGAGAGTTTTATGCTCAGAACAAAGAGTTGCAGGACACAAATCTACAAAAGAAAACAGAGCTTTGTGAGCTTGCAGAAGCTTTAAAAGAAAGTACCGATTGGAAAAAAACGACAAAAGAATTAATCGATCTGCAGAAACAATGGAAAGCTATTGGCCCTGTTCCCAGAAAGCAATCGGACAGAATATGGAAACGATTCAGAGCTGCCTGCGATCACTTCTTCAATAGAAAAACTGAATATTATTCGAACATTGAAGGTGAATATGAGAAAAACTTGAAATTGAAAATGGATTTAATTGAACGAGTTAAAAACTATCAATTTACAGATAATCCAAACCAGAACTTTGAGGATCTGAAGAAGTTTCAGGACGAATGGGGTGAAATTGGCTTTGTAACTTTTAATATGAAAGATAAAGTTCAGTCTGAGTTCCGCGAAATTATAAATAAACAGTTCGATAAACTTAAAATAAATGATTCGGAGCGAAAACTACTTAAGTTTAAATCTCACCTTGAAAATTTACAGCACAAACCTAAATCGAACAATAAAATAAGACACGAGCGCGAAAAGTTTTTTAATAAAATTAAGAAACTGGAAACCAGCATTACCTTGTGGGAAAATAATATCGGATTCTTTAATTCAGATTCGGCTCAGGCTAAAGAAATGATTAAGGATTATCTTGCAAAGATCGAAGATGCAAAGAAAGAAATTAAGGTAATGGAAGAACAAATCAGGATAATAGATAAATCTGATAACGACCAAGATTAATAAAAAGTATAACTAATTAATTTATAGTAAATTGTCTGCAACAAAATATATTTTCGTAACGGGAGGTGTAACTTCATCGCTTGGTAAAGGAATTATTTCAGCATCTTTAGCCAAACTGCTTCAGGCAAGAGGATATTCTGTTACCATTCAAAAACTTGATCCTTATATAAACGTTGATCCTGGAACACTTAATCCATATGAACATGGTGAATGCTATGTTACGGAAGATGGAGCCGAAACCGATCTTGATCTAGGGCATTATGAGCGATTTATTAATTTGCCTACAACACAAGCCAATAACGTTACTACCGGAAGAATTTATCAAACGGTAATAAATAAAGAACGTAAAGGCGATTATTTGGGCAAAACAGTACAAGTAATTCCGCATATTACCGACGAGATTAAACGTAATATTAAACTGTTGGGCAAAAAGTATAATTATGATTTTGTTATTACAGAAATTGGCGGAACAGTTGGTGATATTGAGTCATTGCCCTATATAGAATCAGTGCGACAGTTAAAATGGGAACTCGGACCAACCAATAGTTTATTTATACATTTAACACTGGTTCCTTTTCTTGCAGCCTCGGGCGAGCTTAAAACAAAACCTACACAACATTCAGTTAAAGTATTACTCGAAAATGGTATTCAACCCGATATTTTGGTTTTAAGAACGGAACATCCATTAAATCTGGATATTAAGAAGAAAGTAGCTTTGTTTTGTAACGTGGAGATTGATGCTGTTGTTCAATCAATAGATGTTTCGACCATTTATGAGGTTCCGTTGTTGATGAAAGAAGAAAAACTTGATTTAACAGTACTTCGCAAGCTTAATTTGCCTTCGAAAGATGAACCAAATTTAAAAGAATGGACTCAGTTTGTTGAGAAGCTTAAAAATCCAAAAAAAGAAATAATTGTTGGTTTGGTAGGTAAGTATGTAGAATTACCTGATTCGTATAAATCAATTATGGAATCGCTTATTCATGCTGGTTCAGTAAATCAGTGTAAGGTTAAAATTAAGAGATTACATTCAGAGAAAATCGATGAGAATAATGTTGCTGAAATCATGAAGGAGGTTCAGGGAATAATTGTAGCACCTGGTTTTGGAAACAGAGGCATCGAGGGGAAAATAACAGCTGTTAAATTTGCACGCGAAAATAATCTTCCGTTTTTAGGAATTTGTTTGGGAATGCAGTGTGCTGTTGTTGAGTTTGCAAGAAATGTACTCGGATTAAGTGATGCAAATTCTACAGAAATGAGCCGAACTACAACAAATCCGGTGATTGATCTGATGGAAGAGCAAAAGGGAATTACCGAAAAAGGTGGAACGATGAGGTTGGGAGCTTATCCTTGTGAGATTAATAAAGATTCAAAAGCATTTTTAATTTACAAGAACGATCACATTTCTGAAAGACACAGACATCGATACGAGTTTAATAATAGTTATCTCGAAAGATTTAAAAATGCAGGTATGCAATCTGTAGGAGTAAATCCGGATACTAACCTTGTCGAAATGGTTGAAATACCAAAGCATCGATGGTTCATTGGTGTTCAGTTTCACCCCGAGTACAAAAGTACAGTTCTTAGCCCACATCCACTTTTTGTTGATTTTGTTAGAGAGATGTGTTCCTGCTAAAAAAAACTAGTAAATCATAAAATAAAAATTAATTTATAAAAGAAAGATTGTTATAAAATGGATAGGAATTCGATTATTGGAATTATACTAATTGCGGGTATTTTGGTTGTTTATAGTATTTTTAGTCAACCATCAAAAGAGCAGATTGAAGAAGCTAAGCATAAACGTGATTCATTAGAACTGGTTCATCAGAAAGAAATATTGATGGAAAAAGCCATTGAAGAGGCTAAAGCTCAAATGAATAAAAGCGAGATAATATCAGATACTCTCGGAAAAGATGAATTAAAAAGCTTATATGGGAATTTTGCCGAAGCAGCAGAAGGTACACAGCAGTTCATTACATTGGAAAATAATTTAATGAAAATTAAATTAACCAATAAAGGTGGACGAATATATTCAGTTGAGCTAAAGGAGTTTAAAAGTTACACTCAAGAACCACTGATATTATTTGATGGTGATTCAACTGTTTTTGGACTAAATTTCTTTTCACAAAACAGGAGTATAATAACAAACGACTTATATTTTAAAGCATTAGAAGAAACCTTATCATATTCTGTTGAAAATGATTTAAAAACAGTAAAACTGAGGTTATATGCTGGAGAGGGTAGATATATTGAGTATGCATATACCATGTATCCAAATAGTTACAAATTAGATTTTGATATTAATTTTGTAGGTATTAACGAAGTAATTGCCAGTAATTTAAATGTTATTGATCTAAAATGGTCGATGTATTCGCCACAGCTCGAAAAAGGAGCTAAAAACGAAAACCAGTACACAACCATTGGATATAAGTTTTATAATGATGAAGTTAATTCTTTAACCTCAAGAGGAAAAGATACTCAATCTGAAGAGCTAAACGAAAAAATTAAATGGATATCTTATCAACAGCAATTCTTTTCATCAATATTAGTTGCCAAAAACTTTTTTCCTAATGCTGAAATCGAATTTCAGAACTTAAAAGAAGATGAGGAGCCAGGCAAGTACTTAAAACATTTTAGATCTACAATCGGAATACCTTTCGAAAATTTAGAGAAATCTACAATTCCTTTAGAGTTTTATTTTGGTCCAAACCATTTTAATACACTTAAGGAATATAAAAATGATTTTGAGCGAATTGTTCCGCTTGGTTGGGGAATATTTGGCTGGGTTAATAGATTTATTGTTATTCCGGTTTTTAATTTCCTTGATAACTATATTTTAAATTATGGATTAATCATTTTATTATTAACCATTTTTATTAAGCTGATTTTATTTCCATTAACCTATAAATCTTATTTATCAACTGCAAAGATGAAGGTGCTAAAACCAGAGGTTGATGAGATAGCTAAGAAATTTCCAAAGCAGGAAGATGCCATGAAAAAGCAACAAGCTACTATGGCAATGTATAAGAAGGCTGGCGTAAATCCTATGGGTGGTTGTATCCCGATGTTAATTCAGTTTCCTATTATAATAGCATTATTCAGATTTTTCCCTGCATCTTTTGAGTTAAGGCAAAAAAGCTTTTTGTGGGCTGATGACCTTTCATCTTATGATTCGGTATTAAACTTACCTTTTAATATTCCGTTGGGATATGGTGATCATGTGAGTTTGTTTACTATTTTAATGGCTGTAGCATTAATCTTTACAACCAAAATCAGTACCGCTCAAATGGGAGATACCACTCAGCAAATACCAGGAATGAAATTTATGATGACCTGGCTTATGCCAATAATGATGTTATTCTTCTTTAATAACTATTCATCAGGATTAACTTATTATTATTTCTTATCGAATGTGTTTACACTTGGTCAGACCTATTTAATGAGAGGTTTTGTGAATGATGAAGAAATTATGCGTAAAATTCACGAGAACAAGAAGAAGCCGGTAGTAAAATCAAAATGGCAGCAAAGATTAGAGGAAGCTGCAAAAAAGAGAGGTTATAATCCAAACAAATAATTTGTATTTTAATTAACCAACTCATTTCAAAATTATTAGCAATAGCAGTATTTTGAAGTGAGTTTTTTTTTATAAAAAAGGTTCAAATTAAATTTGATAATATAAGAATTTTAATACTTTTGCAACGCTAAAGTAAATAGTTCTTACACATATTGCCGATGTAGCTCAGTTGGCCAGAGCAGCTGATTTGTAATCAGCTGGTCGGGGGTTCGAATCCCTCCATCGGCTCGATAATTAGTTTTGTTGGGGAGATACCTAAGTGGCCAACAGGGGCAGACTGTAAATCTGCTGGCGTACGCCTTCGTAGGTTCGAATCCTGCTCTCCCCACAATTATAAACAAGTACAAAAGAGAAAAGTAAAAAGAGAAAAGTAAACACAACAAGTTAAACTTTATGCTTTTTACTTTATTCTTTAATCTTCAAAATGCGGGAGTAGCTCAGTTGGTAGAGCATTAGCCTTCCAAGCTAAGGGTCGCGGATTCGAGTTCCGTCTCCCGCTCAAAAGAAAGATTGCAAAAAAAGCAGTCTTTTTTAGTTTATGGACTATTTCGTTTACATCTTATTTTCCGAGAAGCTAAAAAAATACTATACAGGTCAGACTCAAAACTTACCTGATAGAATTCGTAGGCATAATAGGGGGCAAGAAACTTTTACAAGCAAAGGTGTTCCATGGGAACTTGTTTTCTGTACACAAGTTAATTCCAGACCAGAAGCATTAAAGCTGGAAAAGAAAATAAAAAACTTTCGGAGTCAGCAACGCTTACAAAATTTTATTGAACAAGAAGTTTTGAATGGTCGCGGATCCCGAAAAATTGAAAATCTTTGATTTTCATAATTTTTCGAGGATGCACTAATTTTAGGCTAAACGAAGTTTGGTAAAATTCGGCATTCGAGTGCCTGCGAATCGCAGGCAGGTCTCCCGCTCAAAAGAAAGATTGCAAAAAAGCAGTCTTTTTTAGTTTATGGACTATTTCGTTTACATCTTATTTTCCGAGAAGCTAAAAAAATACTATACAGGTCAGACTCAAAACTTACCAGATAGAATTCGTAGGCATAATAGGGGGCAAGAAACTTATACAAGCAAAGGTGTTCCATGGGAACTTGTTTTCTGTACACAAGTTAATTCCAGACCAGAAGCATTAGAGCTGGAAAAGAAAATAAAAAACTTTCGAAGTCAGCAACGCTTACAAAATTTTATTGAACAAGAAGTTATGAATGGTCGCGGATCTCGAAAAATTGAAAATCTATGATTTTCATAATTTTTCGAGGATGCACTAATTTTAGGCCAAACGAAGTTTGGTAAAATTCGGCATTCGAGTGCCTGCGATTCGCAGGCAGGTCTCCCGCTCAAAAGAAAGATTGCAAAAAAGCAGTCTTTTTTAGTTTATTAGAGATTGATTTAACAAAAAAAGATAAAGCAATGCTTTATCTTTTTTTTAAATTGAGTTGAATTTATATTGCTATTTTTCTTCTAAATCTTCCATTTCTCTTTGCAGGTGAGCCATTTTAATAGCAGTTACAGCGGCTTCGTCGCCTTTGTTACCAAGTGAACCTCCTGCTCGCTCTTGTGCTTGCTGAATGTTATCAGTTGTTAATACACCATAAATAAACGGAATATTATAGTTCATATTAAGCTCAGTTATTCCATGGGTTACACTTTGGCATACGAAATCAAAATGGCGGGTTTCACCCTGAATAACACAGCCAAGGCAAATAACTGCATCAAGATCGGCATATTCGGCCATAAATTGAGCTCCGAGTGTTAACTCAATGCTGCCAGGAACAAATTTTACAAGGATATCATCCTCTTTTGCACCATTTTTTACAAGGGTTTCGTAAGCACCTTTTAATAATGCATTTGTAATATCGGTATTCCACTCTGCAACAACAATTCCAAATCGCATTCCTTCTGCTGATGGAACTGATTTTATGTCATAATCTGATAGGTTTTTTAATTTTGTAGCCATGTTAATTATATTTTTTTCAAAAGTAAGCTATACAAACAAAAAAAATCCTGTTTAAACAGGATTTTTTATATAATAATTAAATGACAATTACTTCTTAATCAATAATTCAACCTGAGCAATAAACTTTTCGATTTGTCGTCCTTCGGCCGAATTTGGAAATTCGCTTTCAATTCTTTTATAAACCTCAAGTGCTTCAGTGTATTTACCTAATTGCTCAAAAGTAAAACCAGCTTTTTGTAGGTAAAGCGGAGTGGTAAAATTATTTGTATAATTATTAGCTGCTTTTTTATAGAATGAAAGCGCTTCGTCTATATCACCTAATTCCATATATGCATCACCAATAGAGCCCAATGCAATAGGAGCAATCATTTTATCTTTTGATTCGAATTTTTTAAGATATTCGATAGCGTTTTTATAATCGCCCATGTGCAGGTAACAAATACCACTATAATAATGAGCTAGATTTGCCGATTTAGTAATACTATAATCATCAATAATAGAAAGAAATCCTAAATCATTTCCATCACCTTTAAGCGCCAAATTAAAAGAGTCTTTAGCAAAATATTGCTCAGCCATCCACATTTGTGCAGATGCTTCTTTCTCTTTTGGAGCTACAATAAACTTCTTATATCCTAAATATCCACCAACAATAATAATTATAGCTAAAATAATTATTGTCAGACTTTTTTGGTTTTCTTCAATATAATGTTCTGTTTTACTTAACGCATTTTCAACTGATTCGAACTGATCCTGATCTGAAATTTTCTTCTTACTCATTGTATTTTGATATTAATAATTCTTATCCTTAAAATTATGAATCGCAAATGTAATTCTTTTGGATAATTTTAAAAATATTTTGTTTATAAAAATTGATATTTATGTA
>JAVEZW010000104.1:0-11425 GCA_034002805.1 Bacteroidales bacterium
TGACGAAAAATATATTTTTAAACCAATTTAATATGTAATTTCGTCCCTAAAGGGACTTATAAAATAACCCCAATAAATTTGCTATAATTATCTGATCCCTAAAGGGATCAGCAATTTGTAATATCACGATATGCTTTGTGCCATTAGGCACAGAATATTTCTATAAAAAAGAAATTAAAACAAATAAGTGCCATAGGCACGAAATAATAAAATAATTTCAGGATGAATTTAGAACAAATTTGCACTCAGGTTTGCGATCTTTCAAAAGAAGTTGGGCAATTCATAAGAACCGAAAGATCAACAAATAAAAACATAAATGTCGAGGTTAAAGGCATGCATGATTTTGTAACTTATGTAGATAAAACCTCAGAGCAAAAACTTGTTGATGGATTAAGTAAAATATTGCCCGAAGCCGGATTTATTGCTGAAGAGGGCACATCAACAAAAAAAGGCGAAACCTATAACTGGATCGTTGATCCATTGGACGGAACAACCAATTTTATTCATGGATTAACTCCCTTTGCGATAAGTATTGCATTAATGAAAAATGATCAGATTATTTTGGGCGTTGTTTACGAAATTAGCCTCGATGAATGTTTTTATGCATGGCAAAATGGTCCGGCCTATTTAAATGGAGAAATAATAGAAGTATCCGATAAAAAAAATCTGAAAAGCAGCCTAATTGCTACTGGTTTCCCTTACTATGATTACAAAAGAATTAAATCTTTTCTTGAGTCATTAGAGTTTTTCATGTTAAATTCGCATGGTGTTCGCCGATTAGGTTCTGCCGCAACTGATTTAGTATATGTTGCTTGCGGACGATTCGAAGCATTTTATGAATATAGCCTTAGTCCCTGGGATGTAGCTGCCGGTGCATTTATTGTTCAACAAGCAGGTGGAAAAGTTTCAGATTTTGTAGGTGAAAAAAATTATATATTTGGAAAAGAAATTGTTGCTTGCAATAAATTTGTATTCGAGGAGTTTTTAAATACTGTTAAACAATTCATGAACAGATAATTAAACAATGAAACGCATTGGTATTTTCTTTTTTCGAATAACAAGTTGGATATTCAGCAGAATGCCTCTTCCGGTATTATATTTTATTGCTGATTTTGTTTATTTCCTTTTATATTTTGTAATTAGATACAGAAAAAAAGTTGTATTTAAGAATTTACGAAATTCATTTCCTGATAAATCAGAAGCAGAGATTAAAAAAATTGCTACTCTTTTCTACCATCATTTAGGTGATATTTTTGTCGAAAATATTGCATTAATACGCATGAAACCTGAAAAGGTAAAAAAAATGATTGATTTTGAATCATGCATTAAAATTGCGACAGATATATTTAATCAGGATAAACATATAATTATTGTTACAACACACTATAATAACTGGGAGTTTTATTTAGTATTACCATTATTATCACCACACAAAACACTCGGTATTTATAAACCTTTGAATAATAAGTATTACGACAAAGAGTTTTTCAACATGCGTACCAAATTTGGAGCACTACCCGTTTCAATGAACGATTCGTTCAGAACTATTCTGCAATTTGATAAGAATAAAGATTATACAACAATAGGATTAATTGCAGATCAAAGACCTCCGAGAACAAGCAGTAATTACTGGACTAAATTTTTAAATCAGGATGCCTCCATTTTTCTTGGTCCAGAAAAAATAGCGAAAAAAATCAATGCTCCTATTGTCTTTACGCATCTTGAAAAAATAAAAAGAGGAAAATATAAAATGATTTTTGACAGAGTAATTGAAGATCCTTTACAATATAAAGAATTCGAAATCACCGAGGCTTATGTGCGTTGGGTCGAAAAAATAATTCAAGATAAACCTGAATATTATCTTTGGTCTCATAATCGTTGGAAACACAAACGAAATCCTGAAAAATAATGGTTAAAACCGCTATTGTAATATTAAACTGGAACGGTAAAAAGTTTTTATCACAATTTCTTCCGTACTTAATTCAAAATACACAAAATACAGATTCTGAAATAATTATTGCCGACAATAATTCTACTGACGATTCAATAGAATTCTTAAATACAAATTACCCAACCATCCGACAGGTAATCCTCGACAAAAACTATGGATTTGCTGGTGGTTATAATCGTGCACTAAATCAAATCGAAGCTAAGTATTTCGTGCTTTTAAATTCTGATATTGAAGTTACTCCTGATTGGCTAAATCCATTAATTCAACTGCTCGATACTGATACTCAGATTGCTGCTGTGATGCCAAAAATACTTTCTATAAAAAATAAAACCCAATTCGAATATGCAGGTGCAGCTGGCGGATTTATTGATAAATACGGATACCCATTTTGCAGAGGAAGAATTATAGGTACAGTTGAGAATGATAATGGTCAATACAACGATATTAAAGAAATATTTTGGGCTACTGGTGCTTGCATGGTGGTTCGTGCGGAGTTATTCAAAAAGTATAATGGTTTTGATGATGATTTTTTTGCTCACATGGAGGAGATTGACCTTTGCTGGAGATTTAAAAACGCAGGTTACAGAATCTTGTATTGCCCTACCTCCACTGTTTATCATGTAGGTGGAGGAACTTTACCAAACGATAATCCCTTTAAACTATATTTAAATTATAGAAACAACCTGTTTTTGCTCTTTAAGAACCTTCCCAATAAAAAATTTTGTCGAACATTTGTCACTAGGATGTTTTTAGATGGTGTGTCTGCCTTCGTTTTCTTAGTAAAGCTTTCTTTTCCAAGTTTCATGGCAGTATTAAAGGCCCATCTTCATTTTTATAAATCGTTAAAACAACTGAGGCTAAAAAGAAAAAACGTACTTGAACAAACTGTAAAAACAACCCATCCTGAAATCTTACAAGAAAGTATTGTTTACAATTATTTTGTAAAGCAGAATAAAGTATTTGATAAACTACCCTTTTAATTATATCGAGAGGAGATTATTCAGGTCAATAAAACGATCCTTATAATCTTCAATTGATCGTTTAATTAGTTCATGCGCTTCAACAATATTATAGGTATGTGTTATCTCCGTGTTTGCTTTATTTCCAGGTAAGTCTTTATAAGTCAGAAAATAATGCATCAACCTGTCAATAACAAGTGCTGGGCAATCAGTAATATCTCGATACCCGCCATAAACAGCATCATTATCAAGAACAGCAATTATTTTGTCGTCTGCCTCATTTCCGTCAATCATTCGAAATCCGCCAATCGGTCTGGCTCTAACTAAAATATCACCATGAGTAATATCTTTTTCAGTAAGAATACAAATATCAATTGGATCGCCATCGCCTTTAATATCTTGGATTCTTGTTTTTTCAGCACTTAACTGCGCTACTCTTTCTCCGCTATATGTTTGAGGTATAAATCCATATAAAGCTGGCACCACATTTGAGTATTTCTGAGGTCTGTCAATTCGCAAATATCCACTTGTTTTATCAACTTCGTATTTTACAGTATCTGTTGGTACCATCTCAATAAATGCAGTTATTATTTCAGGAGCTTCTTTTCCAATATCAACACCATGCCATGGATGTGATTTATATCTCAAACCCATCAATTTCCCTACAATAGGGTCCATTATTCTATTTCCCATTCTCTATTTTATAAATAATTTACAATTTGTTCAAGCTTAATTCCTCTCGAACCTTTAACTAGAACATTAGAATTATGGATTTTGTTCTTCTCCAACCATAATTTTACCTGACTTACATTACTAAATTTAATGTAATTCTCTGGTGTTATTAATTTTGAAAAGATTTCGCCAACCAAAATAACTTTCTGAAATTCGGATTCTTCGATAAATCGAAGAATGTTTATATGTTCCTTTTCGGCTTCTGATCCTAATTCGAGCATATCGCCCAAAATCAGGCATTTATTTTCGATATCCAATTCAATAAAATTTTGCAATGATGCTCTAATACTTGTCGGATTTGCATTGTAAGCATCAAGGTATATAGCATTATCTTTCGATTTTATTAATTGGGACCGATTATTTGATGGAATATATTCCTCGATCGCTCTTTTAATATGATCACTTTTCACTCCAAAATAATCACCCACACATACTGCAGCAACAATATTTTCGAGGTTGTAACTTCCAATTAGATTTGTCGATACAATATATTTATTTTCGTTTTGATTTAATTCGACTGAAAGAAATGGCCTTGCATTGTTTACATTGCCATTTACCTTTAACTCTTTTGACGTACCATAAGGGATTTTTTTAACATCTAAAGTCTCTAGTTTTTTCTTTAGGATATTATTTTCTGCATTATAAAAAATCGTTCCCCCATGAATGGTAAGAAAATCATACAGTTCGCACTTGGTTTTAATAATATTTTCGAATGATCCAAAACCTTCGAGATGCGCCTTCCCAATATTCGTAATCAGTCCATAGGTTGGTTCTGCAATCTCGCATAATGCTTTTATTTCGAATTGATGATTTGCCCCCATCTCAACAACTCCAAACTCAGTATTAGCATTCATCGACAACAAGGTTAATGGTACACCAATGTGATTATTTAAGTTACCTTGAGTAAAAACAGTGTTATATTTTTGCTTTAAAACAGAAGCTACAAGTTCTTTTGTTGTTGTTTTTCCGTTGGTACCAGTAATTGCAAGTATGGGGATATTTAGTTTCTTTCGGTGATAATTCGCCAGGAGCTGCAAAGTTTTGAGTGTATCATTAACAAGGATGCAACGGGTGTCAGTTGCAAAGGTTTTGTCATCAACAATTGCATAAGCAGCTCCATCTTCAATAGCTTTTTTGGCAAATTGATTGCCATCAAAACGTTCTCCTTTTAACGCAAAAAACAAGCAATTTTTTCTAATATTTCTGCTATCGATAGAAACATCGGGATGCTTTATAAAAAGAGCATATAATTCTTCAATTAACATAAAATCGGGTATAAAAAAACCCCATTAATTAAATGAGGTTTTAAATTTATAATAGGGTATATTATTTTCCGAATCCTTTACCTCCTGGGCTGCTAACTTCTGTCATAGCACAACGGAAGCCTAAATCATCACGAGCTTCTTCCTGATCAAGGAATCTGCGAGTAGCAGGATTTAACCAATAAACCCGGTCTCTCCATGAACCACCTTTATATACGCGAACTTTATCAGTAATTAATGAAGACCAGTCACCTTCTTCTCTAGAATACATCTCACCAGTAGAGCCTGCACCTTTAATAGCTTCCTGCTGTTCAAAATCAATTCTTGAATTTAAGTCACCATCCAAATGGTTAATATAATCGGCTTTTTGATAGTTATTTCTTCCGGCAGCTTCTTCTTCAGAAACAAGTCTTTTCCTTAATCGGCCAAGACTATCTTTTGCCATAATACTTCCATCTTCGTTTGTTTCTAAGGTCTCAAAAACATTACCTCTGAACGGACGGAAATCACTAACATCTTCGCTTGACAATGGGCGATAAACATCAGCCACCCACTCGTTAACATTACCTGCCATACAATATAATCCATAATCATTTGGCCAGTATGAAGTAACTGGAACTGTAATTGATCCATTATCGTTAAGATCACCGGCAGTACCCATCATATCACCACGTCCACGTTTAAAGTTTGCCATCATAACACCACGTTCTTTACCATTAGGATTTCTTACCCAATGTCCATCCCATGGATATAATCTGCGTTCGTAAATTCTTTCATCATAAGTATTACCAATTAAAGCATATGCAGCAAATTCCCACTCAGCTTCAGTTGGGAGTCTATATTTTGGTAATAAAATACCATCTTCTAATGTAACTCTTCTGCTTTCAACATTTGGATCGAGTGATGGTCTGTTTTCTTTCACTAATCCTTCGTATTGTCCAGCCAAATAAGCCTCAGTATTAAAGTTTTCACGTCCTACCTGATTTGGGTCTAACTCAAGAATGCCTTCTTCGATCATTCTCATCTCATTAACCCTGTCGGTTCTCCAAAGACAATAGTCATTAGCTTGTAACCAGTTTACACCAACAACAGGATATTGGTTATAAGCAGGGTGACGCAGGTAATACTCAACATAAGGTTCGTTGTAAGCCAATGGACTTCTCCAAACCAATGTATCGGGTAAAGCTTTTTTATAAACATCTGGATAATCAACAAATACACGACGTATCCAATGCAGATATTCTCTGTAATCAACATTTCTTACTTCGGTCTGATCAAGATAAAATGACGAAACAGTTACCCTTCTTGGTACTGCATTCCAATCATACATAACATCTTGCTCAGTGCGGCCCATAGTATAAGAACCACCTTCGATCATCACTAAACCTGGTCCAGGTTGATCGTAATAATCATGTATTACTTCGAAACCTCCATTTTCCGGATCATTGTAGGCCCAACCAGTTGTAGATGAATTAGCCTGATCAACTTTGGGACCACCACCACAACCAGAGAATGCAAATAAGCCAATTATCAATAAGGCAGAAATGTTAACTTTTATATTCATGGTTTTGTATTTTTATTTCAAATATAATAATTTTTTATACGATACATAACTATAAGTTACAAATATAACTAAATTTTAGGACATTTTATTGCCTGCATTTTTTTTCTCTTGCTTTTATACTTGAATTTATATAAAAAAGTTACCTCATGTGACCCGGAAATTACTCCACTAATTCCACCTAAATAAAATGGCACATCGTAACTATAAGCAAAGGACGAATAATCACCTGTAACTCCTAACATAAGAACGGCGCCAGTTAAATTAAATTGTGTATTTGTTTTTAACCACACACCGCCGGTAATTAGTTTTTTTGTGAGATAAAGACCCAAATTAATTTTTGTGGCATCATCCTGAAGCTGAAAAATCAGGTTTGGAGAAAATGTCATATCAACTCTGCCGAGGCTATTATATAAAGGTATATCAACACCGCCATGCAAGGTATATTTGCGACCAATTATGCCTTTATACTGTGTTCCTAGCGAAGAAATAGGTTTTGTAAGATGATCAACTGAAAATCCAACATAATAATTTTCATACCAGGTTAAAAATCCTGCTGCAAAATCAAAAAACATAGCCTTTTGATCTATTCCTGTTTCTGTATTTTCTAATATTCCTCCCGTTGACTCATCAATCATATCGGGGAAAATTAGGTTTTGTGTATTAAAACTATGGATATCATAACCTGCCTGCAATCCCAAGCTGAACGACCATTTTTTTCGTAATTGAAAATGGTATGCATAAATAATATTAAAATTCAGCGCGTTTATTGTACCTTGAGCTTGTCTGTCATTCATAATCTGAAAGCCCAATCCTCCTCCTATTCCATCTAAATATTGATCGTAGGATGCACTATAGGTTGAAAAATCTCCAAAAGATGATGGCAACATGGTTCTGTAATTTAAATATATTCGCGACATATCATCAGAACCTGCAAAGGCTGGATTAAGATATAACGGATTCGCATAATACTGAGAAAACTCAATATCCTGAGAATATAATTGATTACAATAAAATACTAAGATTATTAGAAAAACTTTCCTCATGCAAAATATCCGAATATCTTTACCTATTAAATATCAAAATTACAATAACCAACCAATTTTGAACGTTTTAAACCTGATTAATTATAAACAAACGATTCACAGTATCCTTATATTACTTTTTTAAAAATTTGTTACTTTGTAAAAAATCTTTTTAATGAAATCTACGATAATTTTTATTTTTTGTTTGGCAATTCATTTTACTGCTAATACGCAAACAATTATTGAAAGGCAAATAAAATGGGAGAAACCAAAGTCAACTTCGTATTATTATGATTTTCAGGATCGTAACATTGATCAGCAGAAATTTTTATATTTTAAGGATGCTACCTTTTCGGATGATTTAAATTCAATCCCCTATTATTTTGAATTAATAAAAATAAATGCATTTAACGCAACAGCTAAAATTGAAATTATTAATACAGAACCACTTACCAGCGAAGAATTAAGTATCATTGAAAATAAAAAACTATTTCAAACTGATGTTAAGTTAACTAGTTCTGTTCAATATAAGCGACAAGAGCCTTATTTATCTATAAGTTTTTTACCGATAGTTTTAAATACGGCTGGAATACCAGTAAAAATAACCTCATTCAGGCTAATTATTAATCCTGAAAAACCTGATAATAAAGAACACCAATATAAAAGCTCATTTTTATCTGAGTCGGTCTTAAAAAGTGGGAACTGGTTTAAAATAAAACTAAATACCGATGGGATATATAAATTACCTTACTCTGAATTGGTTGAAATGGGTTTTTCGGATCCTCAGAACATAAAAATCTACGGAAACTCATCAGAAGAATTGCCCATATCGAACAGCTCTCCAGTTATGGATGATTTAGCACAGATTGATATTTACTTTGAGAATGGAACTGACGGTGTTTTTAACTCGGGAGATTATATACTTTTTTATGGTAAAAGCCCACACCAATGGACTTACGATGAGTCAACCAATTTTTACAAATACAACTTGCATAAATACTCCGATTTTAATTATTATTTCCTCACAACCGATGGTGGAACTGTAAGTGAAGTCGAAAATTTATCATCACCTGCAGAGGTTGCCACTGAATTTGTAAATCAGTTTACCGATTATGCGCATCATGAAATTGAAAAAGAAAACCTGCTAAAATCTGGTCAGTTATGGTTGGGTGAAAATTTTGACATCATTACCACACATAATTTTGAGTTTAATTTACCAAATCTAATAAAATCGACCCCGGTAAAGTTTAAAATAAGCGCAGCAGCTCGCTCAGGAGCAAGTTCAACTTTTAATATAAAGTATAATACGACTAATATTTTAACACTAACTATTCCTTCAGTTAATTTAAGTTCATATACCTCTAATTATGCAAACATAGTATCTTCAAACACCACATTTTTAAGTAGTACTGATCTGATTCCTATTCATATAAATTATAACAAGTCTGGTGCTTCATCAGAAGGTTGGCTGGATTATATTACTATTAATGGAGCACACGAACTCCGAATGACAGACAATCAACTGCTATTCAGATATTTAAATACCGATATTGCACCAAAAACAATTGAGTTTACTTTACAAAATACAAACTCTGCAACCCGAATATGGAATATTACAAACCCCCGCAATCCTCTAAATAATGGAGTTTCTGCTTTACAGCCTGACAATTCACTCAAATGCAAAGTTACTGTGCAACCCGGATTAAATGAATTTATTGCATTTAATAATACTGATTATCTTGCTGTTTCTAGTGTTGGAGTTATAAATAATCAAAATCTGCATGCAATAAACCATCGTGATATGATCATTGTTAGCCATCCTGATTTTTTATCACAAGCAAATCAGATTGCGGCTTTTCATCAATCAACCAACAATCTATTTGTTTTAGTAGTAACACCCGAAGAAATTTACAACGAATTTTCATCTGGTGCTCCAGATGTTTCAGCAATCCGAAATTTTGCACGAATGGTTTATAATCGTCCTTCAGCCAGCGATACATTAAAATATCTTTTATTAATTGGCGATGGATCATACGACCACAAGTCGATTTCTACTACAAGAACCAATTATATTCCTACTTACCAATCGATAAATTCAATTGATCCCACATCATCATTTGTAACTGATGATTTTTTTGGATTACTTGATCCAACCGACAATATTGAATTATCAAGCGCTGGTTTAGTAGATATTGGTATTGGCCGATTACCAGTTCAATCCGCGACCGAAGCACAAGCTATTGTAAACAAAATAACAGCCTATTCGAATCCGGCAAACTATGGCAACTGGATTAATAATTTATGTTTTGTTGGTGATGATGAAGATAACAACCTGCATATGATTGATGCAGATAAATTAGCAACCTTTGTTGATACAACCTACAGACATTTTTTTATAAAAAAAATCTACCTCGATGCTTTTCCTCAGGTTTCATCAGCAATAGATGAAAGTTACCCTGAAGTTAACCGATTGATAAATGAAGTAATAAATAATGGTACTCTGCTTTTCAATTATACCGGACACGGAGGCGAGCGCTACCTTGCTCATGAGCGTATTCTAACAATCGACAATATTAACTCCTGGAAAAACAGTAATCGGTTGGCAGTATTTATGACAGCAACCTGCGAGTTTAGCCGATTCGATGATCACGCAATAACTTCGGCCGGAGAATTTGTTCTCTTAAACCCTGCTGGTGGAGGAATTGCTTTGCTTAGTACAACCCGACTCGTATATTCAAATGCAAATTATATTTTAAATGATAAGTTCCTGAACTATGTATTTGAGCAGGATTATCAGGGACAACCTTATGCATTGGGCGATATTATTCGGTTAGCAAAAAACGCATCGGGCACAGGCAATAATAAACGCAACTTTACGCTCCTTGGCGATCCTGCATTAAAGTTGCCAATCCCAACTTATACAGTAATTACAGATTCTATTAATGGTAAAAATGTTTCGGAATATAGCGATACACTAAAAGCACTTACCAAAATTACGATTACAGGACACGTGGAAGATAAAAACAGTGAATTGCAGACCGGTTTTAACGGAACAGTTTATCCTACGATCTTAGATAAATCAAGGATTATTACTACACTTGGTAATGGAGGTCAAATACCAATGGATTTTTCCTTACAGGACAATATCATATATAAAGGGAAAGCAAGTATTACGAATGGTTATTTTTCGTTTAGTTTTATTGTTCCAAAAGATATTTCGTACAGCTTTGGAAATGGCAAAATAAGTTATTTTGCTGAAAGCAACTCTTCCCAGGCAAAAGGTTCGTTTACAGATTTTATTATCGGTGGTTCATCCGACTCATTTATTGCTGATGATACTGGTCCTTCGGTTAGGTTATATATGAATGATGAGAATTTTGTTTCGGGTGGTGTAACAAATGAAAATCCACGGTTGTACGTCTTAATTGAAGACAGCAGTGGAATTAATACCACAGGAAATGGAATAGGACACGACATCACAGCCATCCTCGATAATAATACCAGCAATACTATTCTGTTAAATAATTATTACGAATCAAATATCGATGATTATCAAAAAGGCAAAATAGAATACCTTTTTTCGCAACTCGATGAAGGTAATCATAACCTAAAACTTAAAGTTTGGGATGTTTATAATAACTCAACTGAAGAATATCTTGATTTTACAGTCGCCGAAACAGCAGAATTAGCAATAAAAAATATTTTTAATTACCCAAATCCATTTACAGAAAATACCAGCTTTTTCTTCGATCATAACCGACCTAACGAAGATTTGGAAGTACTTATACAGATTTTTACAATAAGTGGCAAACTGGTAAAAACCATTCAGCAAATAATAAATTCAAATGCTTTTCGTTCTGATGCTATACCTTGGGATGGCCTTGATGATTTTGGGGATAAAATAGGCCGCGGAGTTTATATATACAAGATTGCAG
>JAVEZW010000105.1:0-11397 GCA_034002805.1 Bacteroidales bacterium
CCTGTTTATTAATCATAAAAACAATCAGAGCAAAAAGTGTAAAAGCCATCGTAATAAACACTTTTATGGCATTTGCTTTTACTAAATCATATCCAGCGCCAAGAACAAGACCAGCCAATAGAAAAAACCCTACACCAGCCTGAATAAAACCACCATATAATCCGATAAAAAAGAAGACTATGATTTGAATAACAGAAGTTTTTTCGTGGACCTTACCAGCTTGTCCTTTTATCCAGGCTTCTGGGTTATAAAGAATAACAAAAAACATTACAATTAATAATCCTCCAATAAAATATTCCATTATTTCATTGGTAATATTAACTGCCCATACCGAACCAATTATTGATCCAACAATACTGGGGATAATCATCCATTTTGTAGCTTTTAAATCGAGAACCTTTTGTTTTTTAAAGCTCCCGGAAGCTACCAATCCCTGAAAGAAAACACCAATTCGGTTAGTTCCATTGGCAATATTAGCTGGTAATCCTAAAAACATAAGTAATGGCAGTGTTAATAGTGATCCGCTTCCGGCAAGCGTATTTATAAAACCTGCAAGAATACCAACTCCTATTACTGCTAAAATTATATACCACTCCATAACTTCTTCTATTTTATTCTACAAAAGGATGTAAAAAAAGCTGTCGCACAGAGGTGACAGCTCTTTTAAATTATTTATTTGTATTAATAAGCAAACAATGGATATTTACTCATCATCTCAACAACGTTTTTACCAACCTTTTCGATTACACTTTCGTTGTTAATATTACTAATTACCTCATCAACAAAGCCAACAATAGCGCCAATCTTATCTTCCTTAATTCCGCGGGTGGTTATTGCAGCAGTACCAACTCTAAACCCTGATGTTTGGAATGGTGAGCGCGAATCAAACGGAACCATGTTTTTATTAATAGTGATATGCGCTTTTACCAGAATATTTTCAACTTGTTTCCCAGTAATTTCGGGGAATTTAGTTCTCAAATCGATTAACATCGAATGGTTATCGGTACCATCAGACACTACTTTGTAACCATGTTTAATAAATTCAGCAGCCATAGCAGCAGCGTTCTTTTTAACCTGAGTTTGATACTCTTTAAATTCAGGCGATAAAGCTTCGCCAAAAGCAACAGCTTTAGCAGCAATCACATGCTCGAGCGGGCCACCTTGAATACCTGGAAAAACGCTTGAATCAAGTAATGCAGACATTTTTTTAATTTCCCCTTTTGGAGTTGTTTTTCCCCATGGATTATCAAAATCTTTACCCATTAAAATAATACCACCACGTGGTCCACGTAAGGTTTTATGAGTAGTAGACGTAACAATATGAGCATATTTTACAGGGTTATCGAGTAATCCGGCAGCAATTAAACCTGCAGGATGCGCCATATCGATCATAAGGATTGCTCCAATTTTATCAGCAATTTCGCGCATACGTTTATAATCCCATTCGCGCGAATAAGCAGAAGCACCGCCAATAATCATTTTTGGTTTTTCACGTAATGCAACTTCTTCCATCATATCATAATCAACACGACCTGTTTCCTGCTTTACACCATAAGATACCGCACGATACCATATTCCAGACATATTTACAGGAGATCCGTGTGACAAGTGACCACCATGTGATAGATCAAGACCAAGAAAAGTATCACCTGGTTCGAGTACAGCCATAAAAACAGCCATATTTGCCTGTGCACCTGAATGAGGCTGAACGTTTGCCCACTCTGCATTATATAATTTTTTTAATCTGTCGATAGCGATTTGCTCCGATTGGTCAACTACTTCGCAACCACCATAATATCGTTTACCAGGATATCCTTCGGCATATTTATTTGTCATAACCGAACCCATCGCTTCTAACACCTGCTCGCTCACAAAGTTTTCGGATGCAATAAGCTCAATTCCATTTATCTGTCTTTCTTTTTCTTTTTGTATTAAATCAAAGATTTGCGAATCTCTTTTCATGATTGTATGTTTTTATAAGGTTTCAAAAATAATTGTCCAAAATTATAGATTTATAATATGATTAAAAAATTTACTAACATATTATACAACAATATCTATAATGATATAATCGATACAATCAATATAAAATTAGGTAAACAAGAAAGAGCAGACCCTAGTTAAGGTGCTTATGGATGGTATTTAACAGAAAATTGATATTGAATGGTTTGGCTATAAATTCGTCGCATCCGGCGGTTATACAATCAATTTTGCCTTGGTAGTGAGCATAAGCAGTAAGAGCAATAACAGGAACAGATGGATCTATTTTTTTTATCTGTTGGGTTGCTTCGTAGCCATTCATCTCGGGCATTCGAATATCCATAATAATAAGATCAAATGGATTTTTTTCATTTTTAAAATAATCGAGAGCCTCCTTGCCATTTGTAGCACGCATTACCTCGAACGGATAAGAAGAAAGGATTTCATTTACTAGATAAAAACTAATATCATCATCGTCCACAACAAGGATTTTCTGCCTTGAGTGAGATTCCTGCATTAATTCTTCTTTGTAAAATGGTTTTGTTTTTTGCACCTTTTAAAAATAAAAGTCAATTTTATAAATAATTGATCTTATTTCCAATAGATTACTGTAAAATTTTAGGTTATTTTATTAACAAATGAACGTTTTGTCAATAAATCAAACTAATAACCGGGTTTTTTGTTAATAATATAAATATCAACTATTTATGCAAATCTTAATAAGATTAGGTCTAAATAAATATTGTAGAAATATTAATACTCCGAAACCTGAACTAAAAGATCACGATATGTATTAAATATTTTTGATTTTGACACGAATCCAAAATACTTACCTTCTTTATTTACCGGCAGGTTCCAAGCTCCTGATGAATTAAACTTTTTCATTACCACCTCCATCGAATCATTTACATCAACAATTTCTGGCGGTGTTATCATTAAATCAAACACAAGTGTATCGGTGTATTTTTCGCGGTTAAACATGATTTCACGAATATTGTCGAGCAAAACAATACCGATTAGCTCATTCTTTTCGCTAACCACAGGAAAAATATTACGTTTTGATTTAGAAATAACCTGAATTAAATCACCCAATGTATTATACGGATGAACAGTTAAAAAATCCTTCTCAATCACGCTATCAAGCTTCATCAGGGTAAGAATAACTTCATCTTTATGATGAGTTAATAGTTCGCCACGTTCAGCAAGTCGCTGTGTATAAATCGAATGCTTGGTAAAAAGCAAAACGGTGATATATGCAATAGTAGCAGTAATGATTAGAGGAATGAATAGTCCGTAACCGCCTGTAATTTCGGCAATAAGGAATATTGCAGTAAGTGGTGCGTGCATTACGCCTGCCATTAATCCAGCCATACCTGCTAATGCAAAGTTGCCCTGCGGAAGATTAACTATTTGTAATGAATTTATAAACTGAGCCCAGGTAAATCCGGCTACCCCGCCAACAAACAAGGTTGGTCCAAAAATACCACCTATACCTCCACTTCCTGTCGTAATTGCCATCGCAATCACTTTTAGTAAAGCTAAAATACTTAAGAATAGCAATAGATTAAAATTACTTCTTTGAGCAAGTGAAAAAATGTAACTCCTTGGAATTCCTTCTGTTGATCCGTTTAATAAGGATTGCAGTGTGGTTGTACCTTCGCCATATAACGAAGGAAATAGAAAAATCAATACTGCCAGCAATATTCCACCAATAATGATTTTTAAGCTTTTACTCTTTATCTTTTTTGCTACCGATTCAATCTTTAAAGTAGTTTTAGTAAAATAAAAAGATAAAACACCACAAATTATTCCGAACATAATATAAAAAGGGACATTGTTCATATTAAAAGGCTGAATACTAGTTACATAGTATGCAACCCCTTCGCCCATTAAAAAATATGCAACTAAGGTACCTGTCACCGATGCAATTAGTAAAGGAACAATAGCTGTTAGTGTTAAATCGAGCATTATAACCTCAAGTGTAAAGATCATTCCGGCCATGGGTGCTTTAAAAATACCACCAATAGCACCAGCAGCACCACATGCCAACAAAAGGGCTACCGATTTAAAGTTAAGGCGAAAGTATGAAGCCAGGTTTGATCCGATAGATGCACCTGTTAAAACTATTGGAGCTTCGACTCCGACAGAACCTCCAAATCCAACAGTGAGTGTGTTGGCAACCATCGAAGTGTAATTGTTATGCTTTTTTATTTTCCCATTATTTCTAGAAAGGGCATATAAAATGCGCGATACACCATGCCCAATATTATCTTTAACAAAATACTTAACATATAAGACAGTAAGTAAAATACCAATAATTGGGAATATGAGATAGAAATAATTAAAATCAGAATCAAACCGGGTAGATAAAAAGGAGTGAGTAGTATGCACTGTGGTTTTTAATATTACAGCAGCCAAACCACTTAGTAAACCTACAATAAAACTAAGTATGATTACCAGTTGGCGTTCATTTATATACTTATTTCTCCAGATTAAAATCCACCTCGAAAACTGCATCCTTCTCATTGATTAATAAATTTAACAGCTACAAAAGTATAAAAGAAATAAAACTTTCATTAAATATCCATTTAATTTAACTGTTTTTAAAAACATTGGCTAAAATTGTTGGTTTATTTATAAGTTTGTCGGATTTCAATAAAATATATCTTAAAATGATAAAATTTGATCGTTTTGTTCTAGAAAATGGCCTAAAAGTTATTGTACACCATGATCCGTCAACAACCATGGTTGCTGTAAACCTGTTATATAATGTGGGAGCCAGAGATGAAAACCCTGAAATGACAGGTTTTGCACACTTATTTGAGCATCTGATGTTTGAGGGAAGTAAAAATATTGCCTCATTTGATACTCCTTTGCAACTTGCAGGTGGCGAGAACAATGCATTTACAAATAATGATATTACGAATTACTACATTACCATCCCGAAAGAAAATCTCGAAACAGCTTTTTGGCTAGAATCTGATAGGATGCTCAACCTTTCGTTTTCTCAGAAAAAACTAGATATACAGAAAAACGTAGTAATTGAAGAGTATAACCAACGATATCTTAACCAACCCTATGGTGATGCATATCTTTACCTACGACCTTTGGCGTACACAGTACATCCCTATCAATGGGCAACTATTGGAAAAGATATATCGCATATCCGTAATGCTACACTCCAAAACGTAAAAGATTTTTTCGATAGTCATTATGCTCCGAATAACAGCATACTCTCAATTGCCGGAAATGTAACCACTAACGAAATAGAAATACTTGCTAAAAAATGGTTTGCCCCAATTCAGGCTAAAAACATTGCAGAACGTAAATTACCAAAAGAGCCTGTACAAACAACTGAACGCAAACAAAAGCTTGAGCGCGATGTTCCTTTCGATTCGATCTACAAAGCCTATCACATGGGTTCGAGATTTGACAAAGACTATTATGTCGCTGATTTGATTTCTGACATGCTATCGAACGGAAAATCATCGAGACTTTACCAGTCGCTGGTTAAAGAAAATCAGTATTTTAGCAGTATCGACGCTCATATTACGGGCGATATTGACGAAGGCCTTTTTATTGTTACCGGCAAAATAATGAAAGGTATTTCGGTTGATAAAGCTGAAAAAGCGATTGAAAAAGAGCTTAGAAAAATTTATGAAGGAAATATTGATGATTACGAAATCAATAAAGTAAAAAACAAATTCGAATCGATTCATCAGTTTGGGCAACTCAGCGCAATGAACAAAGCTATGGATTTGGCTTATCAGGAACTACTCGGCGATGCAGATAAAATTAATTACGAAGTTCAGAACTATCGGAAAGTTTGCAAAGAGGATATTAAAAGAGTAGCCTCCGAAATGTTTAAAAGTACAAATTGCTCAACCTTATATTATATTGCCAAATAACTGATAGCTATGAAATTAAATCGCAAAACACAACCTCTGTTTAAGCAAATCGAATCGATAAATCTTATTAATCCTGTTAAAGCAAATCTCGACAATGGTATTCCTTTATACATCATAAATGCAGGCACACAGGATGTTTTAAAAATAGATATTTCTTTTGATGCAGGATTGTGGTATCAGTCAAAACCGCTTGTGGCATCAACAGTTAACGAAATGCTGCTGGAAGGAACAAAAAATTATACGTCGAAAGATATTGCAGAAAAGCTTGATTACTATGGTTCGTTTATTCAACCCGAACCTGCGAAAGACACTGCTACCATTTCCTTTTTTACACTAAAAAAATACTTACCCGATACCATCACATTGCTCGCTGATATAATTAAGAACCCCATTTTTCCTGAAAGCGAGCTTAAAACATTTATGGGTAAACGAAAACAAAATTTTTTAGTTGAAATGGAAAAGGTTTCGAACCTTGCCCGACGAAAATTTAACGAGCAGTTATTCGGAGCGAATTACCCATACGGCAAAAGTCCCGAACTCGAAGATCATGATTTAGTGCTAAGATCCGATCTGATTGATTTTCATAACCAATATTATCATCCTGCCAATTGCCGAATAATTGTTGCCGGAAAAACAGATCAGGGAGTAGTTGATAGTATAAATGAGCATTTTGGTAAAAACGACTGGCTTAAAGGTAAATATACAGAACCAAAAAAACACGAATTAAACAAGCCAAAACCACATAAAGAATTTATTAAAAAAGAAAATGCAACCCAGTCGGCTATTCGGATAGGCAAGCTGGCTATAACCAAATCGCATCCAGATTACCCAAAACTCGAAGTTGTAAATACTGTATTAGGTGGATATTTCGGATCGAGATTGATGAAAACCATCCGCGAAGAAAAAGGATATACCTATGGAATTGGCTCCTATTTGGTTTCGTTGAAACAAGCAGGTTTCTTTATCATTTCGACCGAAGTAGGTTCCGAATCGACTCAATTAGCTGTAGATGATATTTTTACAGAAATTAAAAAGCTCCGCACAGAAATCATTTCGGACGAAGAACTCAAGATTGCAAAAAACTTTATGTTGGGCGATATGATGCGATCTTTCGATGGTCCTTTTGAGCAGGCACAAAGCTACAAATCATTAATCGACATGGGCATTGAAAACGATTTCTTTGACCGAACACTTGAGGCCATCAAGAATATTACTTCCGATGAAATTCAATTGTTAGCAAACAAATACCTGAACGAAGAGGAAATGGTTGTAACTGTTGCAGGAGCATAAATGGTTTATTGGTTAAATAGTAAATTGGTTTACTTGTGAATAGTGAAATGGTAAACTAGTGAAATGGTGAAATAGTGATTGGTGAATGGTGAATGGTGAACTAGTAAAATGGTAAAATCGTGAAACAGTGAAATGTCAAACTCTTAGCTCGAGGCTTGGTGTTCGAGGCTTTAATTTTCGTATATCAGGTTTTTAAGGATTACTAAAGGAATTGTTATATTTGTAAAGAGAATACATATTTTTATGAAACTGCTTCGTCAAATTTTATTTATTATAATTACTTTCATTTCCATGAATTTCAGTGGAATTGGGCAAGTAATACCTGATCCTCTTGATCCTCCAATTGTAAAAGAAGTAAGTGTTATGGAAGGGACAGGTAATGTAATGATTAGATGGAAGTTGCAAGATTCTGGTGATGTTGTAATCAGAAGGTGGGATCATACAATTTATGGGCCTGGTTACAATCCTATTACTGAAATTAAAGATACAAGTATAACTGAGTACATAGATTACTCTGCAGAAGCTGATACCAAATCACGCTTATATGTTCTTGTTGCATATGAAGGCCTTAATGTCGGAACTGCAATAGATTCAGAAAGATTTCCCTCAAATTTATTATCCTATGAATATGATAGTTGTAAATCAGAAATATTATTAAGATGGATAAATAGAGAATCAACATTTCCAACTTCAACCCTAGTAGAGTTTACTAATTACGAAATATACTTAAAAGAAAACGGAGGAGAATATCAATTGGTTGACTCAACTAGAGAACAAAATTATACAATCACCGGTATTAAAGAAAAAACCAATTACACTTTTTACATAGCAGCCATACCTGAGCATGCGCCTAATTCCAGATCAACATCAAACACAATCAGTTTTTACTCCGAAATGGCACAAGCACCAGCATATATTAATGCAGAAAAAGCATCGGTAAGCAGTGGTGTGATTAACATCGTCTTTGAGGTAGACCCAAATTCTGAATTAACGAAATACAATCTCGTTCGATCAACAAGCCTTACCGGACAATTTGATACTATTCAACGTATTGATGAGCTGAAGAAAAGCATCTCTCTTTACGACTCCAAAGTAAATACCGATAAAAATGTATATTATTATAAACTAATAGCTTTAAATAATTGTGGCAAACCAGTAATGGAGTCAGATATTATTAATACAATACATTTAACTGTAACAAATATTGATAACACCAATAACCTTGAATGGAACTCGCTAAAAGAGGCAACAAATCCAGCTAGTAATTATAAAATATATCGCAGTATTGGAAGTGATAGTCCTCAGCAAATTTGGGCTTTAATTAATAATGAAACGTCTTATCAGGATAATATTGAAGATTTAATTGGTACAAACGCAGGAAGTAAGATTTGCTATTTTGTAGTTGCTCAAGAAACTGCCAGTCAGCAGCCGCCTAACAACTCAAACATTGCCTGTGCCACTATTGAGCCTAAAATTTATATTCCGGATGCTTTTATTCCCAATTATACAGAAATTGAAGGAAGAGATAAGTTTTATATAAAATTTTCATTCTTACCCGAAGATTATAAAATAATAATTTATAACCGATGGTCGAATGTTGTATTCGAATCATCCGATCCTCAGGAATCATGGGATGGGCGTTCATTAAACGGCAATTTAGTACCATCAGGAGCATATATTTATTACATAAAAATTGTTACCCAAAGTAATCAAACCATCGAAAAAAGAGGTAACATTACCGTGATCTATCCGTAATAAATGTGTATTCACTCTATTTCATTACATTTATAGTTTATTAGTTGTAAAATGGAACCTGTTATACCTCAAACTGAAATCGAATTAAAAAAGGAAGAAGAATATGTTTTTAGCCTTTTCGAAGATCTATTGGCTAATACATCCAAACATGTTAAACCCGAAGATGAGGAAACAATACGAAAAGCATTTAATATTGCTTACGAATCGCATAAGGGAACCCGAAGAAAATCCGGCGAACCCTATATTTTACATCCGATAGCTGTTGCAAAAATTGTAACAGCCGAAATTGGCCTTGGTACTGTTTCTATCGTTTGTGCTTTGCTGCACGATGTTGTTGAAGATACCGATTATACACTCGAAGATATTCGTCACATGTTTGGCGACAAGATAGCATCGATCATTGATGGATTAACAAAAATATCCGGAATGTTTGATCAGCAATCGTCGTTGCAGGCCGAGAATTTCAGAAAAATGCTGATGACTCTTTCTGACGATGTACGCGTTATTCTTATTAAGCTGGCCGACAGGTTACACAACATGCGCACACTCGATGCCATGCCGCCAAATAAACAAATGAAGATTGCCGGCGAAACAATTTATTTATACGCTCCACTTGCCCACCGATTAGGTTTATATAACATTAAAAGCGAGCTCGAAGATCTTAGTTTAAAGTACCGGCATCCAAAGATTTTTCAGGAGATCACTAATAAAATCAAAGACAACGAGAAGAAAAGACAACAGGAGATAAATCGATTTTCATTGCCTATTATTGAAAAGCTGGAGAAAAATAATATTGATTTTGATATTAGTGGAAGGCCAAAATCAATTTTTAGTATCTGGAATAAAATGCAGGTAAAAAATATACCATTCGAAGAAGTATATGATTTAATGGCTATCCGAATTGTATTTAAATCAATGAACCGCGAAGCCGAAAAAGCCCAATGCTGGCAGATATATTCATTAATTACCGATATTTACACTCCAAAGCCTGACAGAATAAGAGACTGGATCAGCTCACCTAAGGCTAATGGCTACGAAGCCCTACATACAACGGTTATGGGACCTAATGGCAAATGGGTCGAGGTACAAATACGCTCCCAGCGAATGGATGAAATCGCAGAACGTGGATATGCTGCTCATTGGCGATATAAAGGAGAAAAGAATAGCGAAGGTGAATTGGATAAGTGGATAAAGAAAATCAGAGAGATGCTTGAAAATCCAAATTCGAATGCACTCGAATTTCTGGATGAGTTTAAGATGAATCTCTTTGCTTCCGAAATAATGATTTTTACTCCTAAAGGAGATTTAATAACCTTACCTAAAAACTCTACAGCACTCGATTTTGCCTACGAAATACACAGTGAAATAGGAAACAAAGCCATTGGAGCAAAGGTTAACCATAAGCTGGTTCCTCTTAATTTTGTGTTATCGAGTGGCGATCAGGTCGAAATTATTACATCAAGCAAACAACGTATTCAGAAAGAATGGCTCGAGAATGTTAAAACAGCTAAGGCAAAACTCAGCATAACCAATGCAATTAAGGCCGAAACAAAAAACAGAATCGAGAAAGGCCAGCTAATGCTCGAAACTAAACTGAAAGAGTTAAACGTTCCGCCAAGTTCAAGGGTTTTTCGAAAAATATTGCCCGAATACGATGTGTTGTCAAAGGACGAATTATATAGTAAAATAGGAAGCGGAATTATTCAGTTAGATGATTTAATTAAGATTCTTAAGAAAAATACAAAAAGCAAGTTTGTGCGATATTGGGGATTACAGATTTTAAAATCAGGATCATCAAAAGAAAAAAAAGAAATTCAGCAGGAAAAAGATAAAAACAAAGACACTCTTGTTATTAGAGACGACATGAATGTGTCGTATAAAATAGGCAAATGTTGTAATCCAATTCCTGGCGATGATGTAATTGGATATAAAAACCCACAGAACGAATTTATTATTATTCACAAATCAAAATGCCCCAATGCTATAAAAATAATGTCGAGCGAGGGAAATTACATCGTTCAGGTTAAATGGACCTCACAGAAAATGTTGTCTTTTCTTGCCAAATTAAGTCTAAATGGTATTGATAGAGTTGGTATTGCGGCAGATATCACATCAGTAATTTCCGAGGAGCTTAACGTAAATATCCGTAAAATATATATCGAAACCCACGATGGTATTTTCGAAGGCAATCTCGATCTTTATGTTTACAGTGTGGCCGACCTTAATAATCTAATCATGAATATTAGTAAAATTAAGGGTGTTGATTCGGTTAAACGTATTGAGGATATTGCAGTTTAATTTTTCTTTAAAATAATTCTAAATAACCAAAAATCTTTTTATATTTATCCAATCTAAATAAAAGGATTGTATATGCTTTGTACTGAAACAAAAGAAACGGTAAGAAAGATTTTTACTGAGTATTTAGAACGCAGAGGGCACAGAAAAACGCCCGAAAGATATGCAA
>JAVEZW010000106.1:0-9311 GCA_034002805.1 Bacteroidales bacterium
ACTTTTTTTAATTCGCGCTCAAGAATTTTGTGTGTCACTAGTTCTGATATACTCGCAAAATGCAAATCAGGGTCAGTTTTGGTTAACTCCTTTTCGCTCAAGTCGATCTGGTAAAGCAGCGATTTTAGCTTTTCGTAATTTGTATTTAAAAGGTTTTCGATATGTACATTAAGCTGCTGAAAGAGTTCATTGTATGCAAAGCTTATATTTCCAGAGAAATCGACTTCCATGCCAAACATGGCAAAATCTTTCTTAACCTGTTGAGCAGTAAGCAGAATAAATTTTTCTTCGCGTTTCGATTTCTCAAGCTCTTGCTGACTAATTAAATCGGCCATTACATAAATTTTACGCTACTTAAAATTGCCTCCAATTGACGAACATAACCTCTTTTCTCGAATTGAGGGGCGTATACAAATCCATCGAGATGAATTATTCGATCATTTTTTGTATCCTGAATAACAAAAGTAACAAATGGACCGCCCATAAAATCACCTTCAACACGCCATAGTCCACGCAATTCAATAACTTTTAACCCATTAACTTCAATTTCTCTCCTAAATGGATCCATTTCAGTTTCAACTGTCATAAACGATCCTGCATTTTCACCTGAAACAAATTTTTTGGTAAACTCATTTCGTTTTGCAATAATATATGGAGTGGTTAATTGCACATTTGGTTTTTTATAGGTAAATATTAAAACCCCTTGCGACATGGTTTGTGAATCGTTTGCAATCCAGGCAAAATCCGTTGTATCCATATCAAACTTAAAACCAACAGGAAAATCAATCTTAATACCAAATTTCTTAGCAATCTGTTCGCTTACTTTCTTTTCTTGGTATTTAAAATAGCTTTGTCCGTATCTTGAGGATTCCATTTTGAGTAACCTGTCAACAATAAGATCTCCCTTTTCAGAAATTAACTTCTCAAGCTCCTCATTGGTTGGAGCCAAAATATTTATAACTAGTTGAGGCGAAGCATATACATCTTTTTGAACAATCATTTTGGCTTCTTTAAACTCATTGCTAACCCTTACAATAAGTAAGTTTCTGTGAGTTTTAAAGATACTTGAAAAAGCCTGATATGGAATCTGAATAAGATCGAATAATGGCTCAGATTGCGGCAACCCAGGATAATCAGTAGTAAGGTATTTTTTAAACTCCCCTCCTATATTTGAACTCCATAAATCATTATCAATAATAAGAACCACTTCGCCGGCCCTACCTGTTACATTTGGCAAAAAACTACTTCTTTCTTTTTTACCACACGAAGTTGCAATAAGTACAATCAGCATTAAAAAAATTATCGTCTTTTTCATAACTCATTTATATTCGTTAGTTATTCAGATATATTTTCAATTTTGTTCCTGGCTTTAAATCTGCATCATTGGTAATGTTGTTTTCTTCTTTTAAATCAGATATAGAGCGGCAATTAAATTTTGTTGCAATACTATATACGGTATCTCCTTTTTGAACCGTGTAATAAATAAAACGATCGGTTGAATCTCTTTGTTGTTTTGGGATGAGTTTTTCTTCTTCAATTGCATTAGCCATTGCCGGATCGACCCAGATATCAAGTTTTTGTCCCACATTTAAATCGTTTGTTGGCAGACTGTTCCATGCTCTAATATCATCAACTGTACAGTTATATTTAATGGCTATTTTATGAAAATACTCGCCTCTTGAAACTTCGTGTACAACTTTTACTTTTCCGGTGATTCCTCCAGCATCGGGTATAATTTCCGAATGTTCAGGATTCTTAATCGATTCATCAAAAATGGCGTTTTCGTTTCGAACAAAGCTTTTTATTTTGTTTTTGGGCAACACAACTACAGAACCATTTTTCTGCTTAGGAATAAAATCCTGTCTGTATGATGGATTAAGAAACTGCAGCGTTTCATTTGATACCTGGGTAATTTCCGAGATGCGCTTAAACGAAGCTGCTTTATAAATTACCACGGTATCTACTTCGGAGAATAAATAATCGGGTCGAACTGGCTCAATGTTATGCTCTTTATAATAGTTCATAACATAATTTACAGCTATAAAAGCAGGCACATAGCCTTTGGTTTGTTCAGGTAAGTAAGGTTGAATTTCCCAGAAACTGGTCTTACCTCCAGATCGTTCAATGGCATTCTTCACTACTCCAGGCCCACCATTATATGCTGCTAGCGCAAGCTGCCAGTTATTATATATTCTGTATAGATATTGTAAGTAAGCACATGCTGCTTCTGTTGACTTTAATGGATCACAACGTTCGTCAATATAAGAGTTTACTTCAAGATCGAACATGGTGCTTGTATTTATTTTGAATTGCCATAAACCAACAGCCGCAGAAGAAGATACTGCTCTTGGATCAAGCGCCGACTCAACAATAGCAAGATATTTAAGTTCGAGTGGTAGTTTATATTTATCCAATGCTTCTTCAAAAATCGGGAAATAATATTCAGCTAATCCTATAATTTTTGCCAGATGATCTCGTCGTTCTATGGTGTAAACATCTATATATCGCCTTACACGATCGTTATACTCAAGTTCAATAGGTGTTAGGTTGTTTAGCTCAGCAATTCGGTATTCATAAATCAGATCAGGGAAAATTGGAATAGAATCTTTTTTCATCTTTTTATCCATACTTTTTAACGGATTAACTTCCGGTTTAAAAGTTCTTCCTGCTAATAAAATCTGTGAAACATGTAAGAACAAAATCCCAAAAAATGCAACTTTATAAAAACTTCCCCTGGTCATAAATAAATTAATTTCAAACGGTTTTATCTGGTAAAAATAATATTTAAAAAATACTTAACTAAGATTTTATAAAACAAAAACCTGCTAACTACCCGAAAGTAATAAAGCAGGTTTTGAAAATGTGAGCCACTTATTATTTTTTTTCTGTTGATCCAGAATCAACAGGTTCGTCTTTTGTTGCTTTTTTAAACTCTTTAATCCCTTGACCAAGACCTTTCATAAGTTCCGGAATTTTTTTACCACCAAAAAGGACTAATAGAACAACTACAATGGCAATAATTTCCCATGCACCAAACATTCCAAGGATTACAAATAAATTTTCCATAACAGGATTTTTTAAGATTTATACAAATGTAATCAAATAAAATTATTTGTTAAATAGTCGTACAATATCATTTCCATTTGCATATATCAATAATGCCAACAGAATTATCATCCCTGTAACTTGCGCATATTCAAGAACTTTATCGCTTGGTTTACGACCGGTAATCATTTCGTACAACAGAAACATTACATGTCCTCCATCAAGAGCAGGAATTGGTAAAATATTCATGATAGCCAGGATTATTGAAAGAAACGCTGTAAGATTCCAGAAAGCTCTCCAATCCCATGTTCCTGGGAATATATTCCCAATGGTGATAAATCCTCCAAGTGATTTATACGCTTCGGTTTTAGGTGAAAAAATGAGTTTTAACTGTTTAAGGTAACTACTAAAAGTTTCAATACCTTTATTTATACCTGCAGGTATTGAAGCTAAAAATGAATATTCATTCTTCTCAAGCTCAAAGAATTTTGTTAATGTACCATCCGGAGCAACACCAAGCAAACCCGTTTCTGGCACATTTGCTGTTACAAAAACAGTATCGGTTTCGCGTAATAGCGTAACCTTTACTTGCTGCGATTTGTATCTGGCCAGGCTATCTTTAAATTCATCGAAATATTTTATTGATGATTCGTTTAGTCCGATAATCTGATCACCTACTTTCATCCCTTCTTCTTCGGCTTTCGAATCTTTCGAAAATCCAGCAATATAAAAAGGGAATCGCACTTCCATAAAATCTGTAGATTTTAACAATCTTGGAATAAGAGTTTCGGGAATAGGTATTTCGCGAATCTCGCTATTTCTTTCAACCTGAATCGTTTTGGCATTATTAAGTACAATAGTTGGAACAATCTGATAAAAATCTTCTACTTCTTTGTTGTCAACAGAAATAATTTTGTCACCGCTTCTTAGGCCAATACTATAAGCCAACGAATCTACCATGATCCCATTTTTAACATTTTTCGTTGGTAAAAACTGATCGCCCCAGGTATATAAAATTGCTGAGTAAATAACCAATGCAAGAACAAAATTTACCAAAACCCCGCCAATCATTATTAATAGTCGTTGCCATGTAGGTTTTGATCTAAATTCGTGTGGTTGTGGTGGCAACTTCATTTGTTCCTTATCCATCGATTCATCAATCATTCCCGAAATTTTTACATATCCACCTAAAGGAAGCCAGCCAATACCGTATTCAGTTTCGCCAATTTGTTTCTTAAAAATCGAAAACCATGGATTAAAGAATAAATAAAATTTCTCTACTCTTGTTTTAAATATCTTTGCAAAAAGATAGTGTCCGAATTCGTGTAATATTACCAAAATTGATATGGCCAATAAAAACTGACCTACTTTAACTACTATTTCCATTAAATACTCCTTTTACTTTTATCTTTAAACTTTTGTCTTTTATCTGTTATAGTAACGTTTCACAATACCTTCTTGTTTCGTGATCGGTTTGAATTAAATCATTTAGTGATGGCTTTTTAATAAAACCCATTTTATCCATCGATTTTACAATACAATCAGTAATACCAAAAAATCCTATTTTGTTATTTAAAAATGCATTAACAGCTATTTCGTTTGCTGCATTTAAAATACAGGGCATATTGCCTCCTTTATCCATTGCTGAGAAAGCCAATTGCAGTGTTTTAAAATTATCAAGATCGGGTTTTTCGAAAGTTAGCTCGGGATAATCGATAAAACTAAATCGCTGAAAACCTGATTTAAACCTGTATGGAAAATTTAATGCATACACAATAGGTAGTTTCATATCGGGCAAACCCATTTGTGCTTTTATTGATCCATCTTCGAACTGAACCAGCGAATGAATTATTGATTGAGGATGAACAATAACATCAATTTGTTCGGGCTTAAGATCGAAAAGCCAGCGAGCCTCAATTGCCTCAAATCCTTTATTCATCAACGTAGCAGAGTCAATGGTAATTTTTGCTCCCATTTCCCAATTAGGATGCTTTAAAGCCATTTGAGGTGTTACATTCTTCAAAAACTGATTATCTTTTCCTCTAAAAGGACCACCCGAAGCGGTTAGGTAAATTTTTTCAATAGCATTATTACTTTCGCCTACTAAACACTGAAAAATTGCTGAATGCTCAGAATCAACAGGTAAAATGCTGGTTTTGTTCTCAACAGCAAGATTTCTAATTAATTCACCTGCAACAACCAATGTTTCCTTATTTGCTAAAGCAATGGTCTTTTTGGCTTTTATAGCATTTATGGTGGGCAGTAATCCCGAAAAACCAACCATAGCGGCAACAACAATATCGATGGTATCCATTTCTACAATCTGCGAAATAGCATCGGATCCGGCATAAACTTTAATGGGGAACGAAGACAGCGCTTCAGATAATTCGTTATATTTAGATTCGTTTGCAATAACCACCGTATTGGGACCAAATTCTTTTGCCTGATTTATAAGCAATTCGATATTATTATTGGCGGTAAGAACCTCGACTTCAAATTTGTCAGGAAATTCGCGGATAACATCCAGGGTTTGCTTGCCAATTGATCCTGTAGAACCCAATATTGCAATTCTTTTTTTCATTACCTAACTGAGGATTAAATTAAAAAGATATAAAATCCTCAGGATTTATTGGAGTACCATTATGCCAAAGCTCGAAATGAAGATGTGGCCCACTGGTTAATTCGCCCGAATTACCAATAATGGCAATTGTTTCGCCTGCGGTAACATGATTTCCAACTTTTTTTAGTAGTTCAGAGTTGTGCTTATAAATCGAAACCAAATTGTTATCGTGCTGGATTTGAATAACATAACCTGTTTCTAATGTCCAGTTAGCCAGTATTACGGTACCGCTTAATGTGGCAACAACAACTTTGTTTGTGGCAGCAACTATATCAGTTCCAAAATGATTTTCGCCAGGATTAAAAGAGCTTGTAATTATACCTTTTACAGGAGGGAAAAAATGAATTGTCGAAAAATCAGTTTTCTGTCCTGGACTAGTTAGCACCGACAGATTAAATAATTCTTCTTCTTCAATCTGCTGACGAAGAATTGAATCGTGCTCTGATTTAGTGAATGAAATATCTTCATATCGCACAACCGAATCATTTTCGTTTTCGTAACTAAGAGGTACTTCGCCACGAATAATACGATTAATACTTGCAAAATAACGATCGCGAATTTCTAGCTCATGTTCTAGTGAATCAAGTTTATGCACATTATTTACAATGTTACGGCGCATATTGCCATCAGGATACCCCGGAATAAACTCACGAATTGGGGTAAATGCAATTAATACAGTAACCAAAACAATGAGCAAAAACAAACCTGTTCCTACAAATGTAAACACGTTTAATCGCGAAAGGCGCATGTACCAAACCTCTTCGAAAGTATTATCGTTATATATAATTAATCGGTATTTGTGCTTTAGTTTATTTACAATATGTTTTTTCTTCTCTGTGGCCATCGTTATATTTCAATAGAATTTTTGCAAAGATATAAGATTTATTATTGAATCAATGCCAAAAAGTACTTTCAATTATTTACTTAACGATATTAGAATTGAATTATTTAGAAATTTTTAAGTAAAAATTTGGTTAACAAACTAATTATTCATTACTTTGTAACTCAAAGTACTTTTATAATATGAAAAATGATTTAAAATCCATTGAGGATATAAAAACCATTAGGAAAATAATGGAAGAATCTTCCAGATTTCTTTCCCTTAGCGGTATTTCGGGCGTATTGGCTGGTGTAATAGCTATTGCCGGTGCTCTTGTTACCTACTTAGCAATACTTGATAATGGAAATATTCCATTTGCAGATTATTTAAATACCCTGTCGGAGCAAAAATCAGTACTTCAAAAGTGGCAATTAATAGGTGTTGCAGCAACAGTGCTTTTGCTCTCGTTGCTTTTTGCTTTTTATTTATCAATAAAAAAAGCGAAACGCGATAACAAAACTGTCTGGACACCTGTTTCAAAACGACTGCTAATTAATATGTTTATTCCTTTAGCAGCTGGAGGCATCTTTATTATCATGCTTATGATTCAAAGTTATTTCCTTCTAATAATACCATGTTTCTTGATTTTTTACGGATTGGCCCTTGTTAATGCAGGCAAATTTACGTTTGGCGAAATTTTTTACCTCGGTATTTTAGAAATAATTATAGGTCTTTTTGCTGCATTTATTCCAGCGCAGGGATTATTGTTTTGGATTATTGGTTTTGGAATCCTTCATATTATATATGGATTGGTTATGTACAGAAAGTATGGGGCATGAAAGATCTATTAGTAAACATAAATAAAACTTTCGAAAATAGAGTAAGATTAGGGATTATGTCTGTTTTAATGGTGAACGAATCATTTGATTTTAACAGCTTAAAAGAAACCCTTGATGTTACTGATGGAAACCTTGCGAGTCATCTCAAAGCTTTAGAAGAAAAAGGTATGATTCGGGTAAATAAACAGTTTATTGATCGCAAACCAAATACCAGCTATTCGGCTACAGAGTTGGGAATAGCCGAATTTAAGCAACATTTAAAGGCGCTCGAAACACTTATTAAAGGTCAATAATTTTTTTTATGCTTACACTTTGTATTACAAAGTTCTTTTAAAAACTAAAAATATATTATAAGATTTGAAAACTTACAACAAAAACATCTTAACTAACAGAATATAAGATAGATTATTAAAAAAATTACTGCCACTGTCAACTTTTATACATTAATATCATGAAAGAAAAAATTAAAGAAAACATTCACAATCCCGAAAAACTTGAACAACTGTATCAGGATAATAAAAATGATTTTGAGTCAGGTTTTAAAGAGGTTTATTCAGAAATCGAAAAGTCGGAGTTATTAACCTTTTGGAAGGTTCGGTTAGATTATAATAAAATAGCTGAAACAATCAGAAAAACAACTTTTCTTGACATTCTGATACTAATTTCAGCTTGTTTATTGACAGGGTTTTTAGTAAAAACTCCTGATATTTTTACTTCGTGGCTAACCGATTATCCTTATTTCGAGAAGAATGCAGGAATAATTATCTTTTTTGGCTTAACCATTTACTGGCTTTGGTCAAATAAATCCATTGAGCTAAAAAAACTTTTATTCACAGCGATTGCATTTTTAGTAGTAATACTTTATGTAAACCTATTGCCTTCTGTCGAAAACAGTGATACAATAAACCTTGTGTACATTCATTTGCCTTTACTTATGTGGAGTATTTACGGATTGGTTTTTATCGATTTTGATTTTAGAAATACAAATAAACGAATAGATTTTATTCGATACAATGGCGATTTGGCTATACTTATGGCTCTTTTGGGTATTGCTGGTGGCATTATGACAGGAATTACCATTGGGTTGTTTGATGCTATAGGCAAAAACATTGAGAACTTTTACATGGGTAATATTGCCATCGTGGGCATTGCTTCGCTGCCAATAGTTGCCACCTATATAATAAAGTATTATCCTACATTAACAAATAAAATAGCGCCAATAATTGCATCTATATTTAGTCCATTAGTTTTGCTAACAGCAGTGGCTTACTTAATAGCACTTACTTTCTCTGGGAAAAATCCATTCAGCGATCGTGAGTTTTTGTTGATGTTTAATATCATGTTACTTCTGGTTATGGCTGTTATAGTGTTTTCGATCTCAGAAGCTTCGAATTCGAAAAAACATAGATTTAATGAGTTTGTATTATTTATTCTTTCGATTGTAACAGCAATAATTAATGCAATTGCTTTATCGGCTATATTTTACAGGTTAGGTGCTTATGGTTTTACTCCAAACAGGCTGGCTGTATTGGGCTCGAACCTTTTAATTTTTGGCAACCTGATTATCCTGATTATCGATTTATACAAAGTTAATTTTAAGAATGCACCCATAAGGACAGTTGAAAATACTATAGCCAGATACTTTCCTGTTTATTTGACTTGGATACTTATTGTAATAGTAGTGTTTCCAATAATTTTCGGTCTGCAATAAATCCAATATAGATTTTGCTAAATCGGGGGAATATAAAACATAAACGGTTTGTATGGTATTAAAAAATAAAGCCTGTATCAAAAGCAAGATTGTTGTCTGTTTTTCGACAGGCTCAAAATGACAACAATCTAATAATCTGTGTGTCACGCTGAGCTTGTCGAAGTGTGAACGCTACTAAAAAAGGCTTTTGATACAGCCTCTTTTAGTAGCGGGGGCATACCGATAGCCATCGGTACGAACTTAAGCCCAACAGTTATCGGATTCTTGCTCAACCAA
>JAVEZW010000106.1:9411-11393 GCA_034002805.1 Bacteroidales bacterium
GATAAAAGGGATTAAACTGCGAGAATTTTATCAAAAAATAAAGCCTGATAGTACTATCAGGCTCTTTAGTAGCGGGGGCAAGACTCGAACTTACGACCTTTGGGTTATGAGCCCAACGAGCTACCAACTGCTCCACCCCGCAATATATTTTTATATGTAAATTTCTAAACTATTGCGGATGCAAATTTAACAGATGATTTATAAAAAACAAAATATTTGTAAATTATATTTAAAAAAACATTAATCAGGTAATTAAACATCTAATAATATTAGCGTTAAAAACATTTCAACAAACCCTCTACAGTTATTAACCTCTACCTTTTTACCAGAAATAATTCATTTACTTTTACCCAAAAATAAATTTAAAACCCATGAGTGGATTTTTTGGCTGTATTTCGAAAAGTGATTGTGTGCTGGATGTATTTTACGGAACCGATTATCATTCGCACCTAGGAACAAAACGTGCTGGCTTGGCTTTTTACTCTCCCCAAATTGGTTTTCAGAGAGCAATTCATAGTCTCGAAGATGGCTATTTCAGAAATAAGTTTGAAAATGACATATCAACATTTAAGGGAAATATTGGTATTGGTGTTATTAGCGATACTGAAGCACAGCCGATTATGGTTACATCTCACCTGGGACGATTTGCTGTTGCAACAGTAAGTAAAATAGCCAATCTCGATGAGCTTGCTGGCGAACTATTGAATAAGCATCGAACATTCACCGAATTGAGCCAGGGTTCATTAAATCCTACCGAACTAATCTCAATGCTGATCGTCGAAGGCAATGATTTTAAATCAGGTATTGAGAATGTTTATAACCGGATTAAAGGTTCGTGCTCTATGCTTATAATTACAGAATCGAGCATTATCGCTGCCCGCGATAAACTCGGACGAACACCTATAATTATTGGCAAAAAACAAGGAGCTTATTCGGCCACATTCGAAACATGTGCTTTTCCAAACCTAGGGTTCGAAATAGAAAAATATCTGGGACCAGGCGAAATAGTTGAAATTACAGCCGATGGATACACACAACTTCGTAAACCCAATAACAAAATGCAGATTTGCTCTTTTTTGTGGGTTTATTATGGATATCCACCATCGTTTTACGAAAATATAAACGTTGACGAAACTCGCTACCGATGTGGCAAAGCACTTGCTAAAAGTGATGAAATTGAAGCTGATTTTGTTGCCGGAATACCCGATTCGGGAGTTGGCCACGCAATGGGTTACAGTAACGAAAAAAGAATTCCTCATCAACGACCTTATTCGAAATATACACCTACATGGCCACGAAGTTTTATGCCTCAAAGTCAGCAAATGAGAGATCTGGTTGCAAAAATGAAACTGATTCCCAACAGCGCTCTCATAAAAGGTAAAAAAGGTATTTTTCTTGATGACTCCATTGTTAGAGGAACTCAGCTAAAAGATAACGTAAAGGATCTCCATCATGCTGGTATAAAAGAAGTACACATGCGAATTGCCTGTCCTCCCCTTACATACCCTTGTGAATTTTTAAATTTTAGCCGATCAAGATCAAACCTTGATCTTGCTACACATAAAGCTGTAAGAGAGATTGAGGGACAAGAAAACATTGATATGAAGGAATACTCTGACACCTGTAACGGTAAATATTCAAAAATGGTTGATAAGATAAGGCAAGATCTTGATCTTACAAGTCTTAAGTTTCAAAAGCTCGATGACCTTGTTAAAGCAATCGGACTGCCAAAAGAAAAACTTTGCACGCATTGCTGGGACGGGTCGAGTTATTATTAAACCCGACCATCATTATTAAAAAGCCTTGATTAATCAGGGCTTTTTTAGCATATCAACAATTCATTTATTCATAATTAAGACTATTGTTTAAAAATAATTGATCTGATTGAGGTTCAAATCAAAATTTAAATTGTTAATTTCATCAATTTACTATAACTTATTCATGTCAAATTCGTTATACAGGTTAATCATTTTATCGATTTA
>JAVEZW010000107.1:0-11390 GCA_034002805.1 Bacteroidales bacterium
GCTGTCCAGGAACAACTTGAAGAAAAGAGAATTGGGAAGATTCCTAAAAAATACAAGGAACTAATGAAGTCGTATCCTTTTTTAGCTGATGAGATCGTTAAAAACATTGACTATCTAAGAGGGCTTGAAAAACTTCCTTTTTTAGCCACCGACAGAAATGTAATAAACCTTCCTGGTGTCGGTAAAAGCCTAACTTTTAGAACTATTGGAATTACTAAGAGAGGAAGAAGAATTCTTAAATTTGAATATGATAACACCCGCAAGCACAGCCCTTCAATTGATAAATCACAAAAGGTGGTCATTGTTGCATCTAAACCCATAGGAGAATACCTGCGTCAACTCGAAAAAATGAATGAAAAAATTGATGACTATGACACTATCTGGGGTTTTTCAATTGGTGAAACCGAGAGTAGATTTCCTATTTTCGATTACCCTAAATACGATTATGAGATTAACAGGAAATTCACGAACTGTTATTCAGAGATCTAACGCAATAGCTCAAATCTACTTGCATCGAGGCGTAATAGAATAAATAAAAGTATTGTAAACGACCACAAAGATGATCCTCCATAGCTAAAAAATGGAAGAGGAATACCTATTACGGGCATCAGCCCAATTGTCATACCAATATTTATGGTAATATGAAAAAATAGGATCGAAAGCACTCCATAGGCATAAATCCTGCTAAAAGTAGATTTTTGACGTTCGGCAATTACTATCAGCCTAAATAATAATCCTATAAATAATACAATAACTATCAATGTGCCAACAAATCCCCACTCCTCGCCTATTGTACAGAAAATAAAATCAGTACTCTGCTCGGGTACAAAATCAAACTTGGTTTGTGTGCCACTTAAAAAACCCTTTCCCCAAAATCCGCCAGAACCAATTGCTATTTTCGATTGATTTACATTATAACCTATGCCAAGTGGATCTGACTCAATCCCCAGTAAAGTATTTATTCTTTTTTGTTGATGAGGTTCAAGAATGTTATGAAAAAAATAATCGACGGAGAAAGTAAATAAAATTGATCCCAGTAAAAAGAGCAATAAAACAAATACACGTTTTATTTTATTCTTAAATGCAAGATAAAGATAGACAATAGATGAAAGACCTACTGCAACTAATTCAAAAAGATAGTAGGGATAATCTAATTTTAAAAAATATTTAATACCAAGTAATACTGCAGAAAAAAATAAAAAAATGGCAAGTGCTATTAGAAAAACTTTATTCCTTCTATTTATAAACCAAAAGATGATTAGCGCTACCAACATTGAGATAAAAATTATTATCAACTTATCGATAATAAGAGCTAATACAAAAAGTATAATTATAAAAAACACAAGCAATAATATGCTTTCCGAAAGTCCTTCGCGGTATAACACAAATATAAATGCTGCATAAACCAATGCTGATCCTGTATCATTCTGAAGTAATATTAATAATGCCGGGACAGCAATAAGCAATGCTAACTTCCAGTATGCTTTAAATGTATTTATTTGAACATTAAAAGAACTCAAATAGCGTGCAATAACAATAGCAGTAGCAATTTTGGCAAATTCAGATGGTTGTATTCGCAGACCACCCAACTCAAACCATGATCGTGCACCATTAACCTCTTTTCCAAAGAATAGCACAACGATTAATAAAAAAATAAGAAATCCATAAATAAAATAGGCAAAGAAGGAATAAAAATGGACATCAATTGTAAAAATGATGATAATAATAGCTATTGCGGCAAATATCCATACCAATTGTTTTCCGTATCGCTGCGAAAAGTCTAATATACTCTGATGATCTTCGTTGTAAACAGCAGCATAAATGTTTATCCAGCCAATTAAAACCAGCACAAAATAGAGACCTACGGTTGTCCAGTCGAGATCACTCCAAATATTTACCTTACTTCTCATTTTTTATAGTTATATGAGCATTAAGAATATAGTTCTCATAGTATGGATCAGAGATTGAATCGTTTAAATATTTTTCCATCATAAGTTTTGCCAGAGGTGCTGCCCAGGTACCACCAAACCCACCATTTTCGATATATACTGCTATGGCGATCTTGGGATTTTCTTTTGGAGCAAAAGCAATAAAGATTGAATGATCTTCTCCGTGTGGATTTTGAGCTGTTCCAGTTTTGCCACACACTATTGTGCCTGGAATCCTTGCTCTCCATGCAGTACTTCCCGATGAAAAATCTCCATTAACGGCCAATTCCATTCCCCTAATTACAGGTTCGTAATAAGTTGAATCGATGGTAGTATATTGCTTTTCCAAAAATCTCGGATCAAGAGTAAAATCACCTTCAATCTCTTTAACAGCATGAGGTATCACATAGTACCCGCGATTTGCAATTGCAGCTGTCATGTTTGCCATCTGCAATGGCGTTGTACCTAATTCGCCCTGTCCAATTGCTAGTGAGATAACATTCAGCGACTTCCAATTCTGAGTTTTGTGCATTCTATCGTAAAATTCTTTGGGAGGAATTAAACCAGCAAGCTCATTACCCAGATCGCTATTGAGTATTTTTCCAAATCCGAACGACATTACATGCTTTCGCCAGTTATCATAAGCCTTGCCCACTGTAACATACTTTGAATCATCAAGAATACTTCTAAATACAATACAATAATAGGTATTACAAGAATTTTGAATCGATTCGACCAAATTTAAAGGTGAATTATGACTATGACAACCAACCCTGAGCCTACCGGCAACATAACCGCCATGACAACTATAGTTAGAATAGGGGAAAATAATTTTTTCCTGTTGCCCTATTAGCGCATTTATTACTTTAAAAGTTGATCCCGGCGGATATTGCGCCATAATTGCTCTGTTAAATAATGGCATAAGAGAGTCGTTCATTAAAGCTGCATAATTCTTAGTCCGCACTCTGCCAACCAGTAATGAAGGATCATACCCTGGGGTTGAAATTAATGCTAAAATTTCTCCTGTAGCAGGTTCTATGGCTACAACACTTCCTGTAAGGTTTTGCATTAGTTTTTCACCATAGGCTTGTAATTCATAATCTATTGTAGATATAACATTCGACCCTATCTCGGCTTGCACATCAAACTGGCCTTCGTTATATGGCCCCTTAATACGATTATGAACATCAACCATAAAAATACTTACTCCTTTTTTACCTTTAAGCTGATTTTCATAGGTTTGTTCAATACCACTAATCCCAATATAATCTCCAAGTTTATAATAACTGTCTGATTCGATAATTTTATCATTTACTTCGCCTACATAACCTAAAATATGTGCAGCATGAGGCGTGGCGTATTTTCTTACCGTTCTGGGCTGTACAAAAAACCCTGGAAATTTATATAGTTTTTCCTGCAATTGGGCATAGGTTATTGAAGATATTTGCTTTAAAAAAATTGATGGTTTATAAAGAGAATATTGCCTCGCTTTTAAAATATTTTCATCGATATAAGCTTTGTCAATTTCAAGAATTGTACAAAATTCGGTTGTATCAAATGGAGTAACCTGCTTTGGATTAACCATTATATCATAAGCCGCTTCGTTATAAACAAGAAGTTTGCCGTTTCTGTCAAAAATTAATCCTCGGGCTGGAAATTGGGTTTCGTACCGTAAAACATTATTACTGGCCGTTAATTTATAAGTACTATCAACAACCTGGATTATAAAGAGGCGAATAATAAAAACAACCCCGATAAGGCCAATAATCAAACGTATAATATTCTTTCTTCCTGCAAATGAATCCACGGTTTACTTTAAATTAATATCGATCTACCTTCTTATATCTCTACGATAAAAATACTGACTTATAAAAATAATAAGTATGCTTAATAACGAACTTAAAATAACTCTTAAAAGTGTACTAAAAAATCCGGAAAACCCAAAAACTTCAATATAAAAAAGGAAAAGATGATGTGCAAAAACTAATATTGCTGCGTACTTAATAAACCAGTTAGCTCCATAAAAACTAACAGTTGGATATGTTTCAGAGTCATATCCATCGCGCGGGGAAATAATTTTCAAAACAAATGGACGTAAAAATGCTATAAATACTGTTGCCGAACTATGCATTCCTATGGTATTGGAAAATAAGTCGATAGAAAGCCCGAGTAAGAACCCAAGTACAAGTAAAAGCCATTTAGGCGTTTCAAAAGGCAGAGCTAGTATAAACAAAATATAAACATACGGATTTATGTATCCTCCTAACTGAATATTATTGAGTAATAGTACTTGCAGAAATACAAGAACAAAAAAGTTCAATATAAATCTTGGAATCTGCTTTATCATTTTATTTCTTCTATGGGTTCTTCGAGTAACAGACGTTCATCTCGTAGCATGTTTTCAACAACATAAACATGATACAATCTTTTAAAATCAACAGACAGTTCAATATCTATTTTATAAAAACTACCCGATTTTTCTTCGAAACGGCTTATTGTTCCAATCACTAATCCCTCAGGATAAATTGAGGAGAATCCACTTGTTACAACTGTATCTCCATCCTGAATATCTGCATGCAAAGGTATTTCATTCAAAACAACAGTGCGGTAGTTTAATCCATCCCACGATAATGATCCAAAATACTGATTTTTTCTAATTTTGGCACTTATCTTATAATCGATATTAAGCATTGAGATGACGGATGAATAGTTTTTTGAAACTCCTTTAACAATTCCTACTACTCCATCTTGCGAGATCACAGCCATCTCTGGTTTTATACCTTGTGCATACCCTTTATTTAGGGTAAGGTAATTATGTCGGTTGTTGACTGAATTATTAATAATTTGTGCAGGAATATACTTATATTGCTGATTACGAATAGTATCAAACACCACCTTTACATCAGGGCTTACAATCTTATGCTTAGATTCCAGAATGCTTAATAAATAAGTGTTTTCTTCAGCCAATTTTCTATTTTGTTCGGCAAGCAAAAAATACTGTTTCATATTTGCTGTTCGTGCATAAAACCGACCAGAAACCTGTCTTGAGAAATTAACTAAAGAGGCTTGCTGAAAACTGTTATTCCTCACCAATAGCATTAGTGAGAACACTTCAATAAGGACAAATAAAATAACTACATGTATCCGTATTAAAAAATCCAGCAAACTTCTCATAACAATAAGATTATCAGAGATTTAAATTATCGCATAAGGAATGTAAACTTATCGACATTCTTTAAGGCAATACCTGTGCCACGTGCCACAGCATGTAAAGGATCTTCAGATACTTTAAACTGTATGCCTATTTTATCTGTTAATCGTTTATCGAGGCCTCTCATTAAAGCTCCACCTCCGGCAAGGAAAATTCCATTATTAACGATATCAGCATAAAGCTCGGGTGGTGTTTGTTCTAACACTCCAAGAATGGCTGTTTCAACTTTTGAGATTGATTTATCAAGACAATGTGCAATTTCCTGATAAGAGATTGGAATTTCAACCGGCATAGCTGTCATAATGTTTGGACCACGAACAATATAATCTTCAGGTGGAGAATCGAGCTCTGGTAAACAAGATCCAACATTAATCTTTATCTCCTCGGCAGTACGTTCGCCCACTTTAATGTTGTGCTGATGTCTCATATACGCTTGTATATCAGCGGTAAAGGCATCACCTGCAATACGAATTGATTTATTGCAAACTATACCGCCTAGTGCAATTACTGCTACTTCGGTAGTACCACCACCAATATCAACAACCATGTGACCTTGTGGCTCCTCAACATCAATACCCATACCTATGGCAGCCGCCATAGGTTCGTAAATCATATATACATCACGGCCACCAGCATGCTCAGACGAATCTCGAACAGCTCTCATTTCCACTTCGGTACTACCCGATGGAATACAAACAACCATTCTTAACGATGGAGCAAATAACTGCGGTTTATTATTAATCATCTTAATCATTCCACGAATCATTAATTCGCAGGCGTTAAAATCAGCAATAACTCCATCGCGCAAAGGGCGAATTGTACGAATGTTAACGTGCGTTTTACCATGCATTTGTCGAGCTTTATTACCTATTGCAACCAGTTTATTAGTTGTATGCTCAACAGCAACGATCGATGGTTCATCAACTACTATCTTATCATTATAAATGATGATTGTATTTGCAGTTCCTAAATCGATGGCGAGCTCTTGTGTAAAAAATGAAAACAATCCCATTATCTTTAGTTTTTAATTTTTAATGTTTAAAATGTCGTATACCTGTAAAAACCATGGCTATATTATGATTATTACAAAAATCTATTGAATCCTTATCTTTTACAGACCCTCCGGGTTGAATTACCGATCTAATTCCTGCATTATAGGCTATTTCAACCGAGTCGGCAAATGGAAAATAAGCATCAGAAGCCATAACGGCTCCATTCAAATCAAATTCAAAACTAGTTGCCTTAGTAATTGCCTGCTTTAAGGCATCAACTCTCGAGGTTTGTCCAATACCACTGGCATAAAGCTGCTTGTTTTTAGCTAAAACAATTGTATTTGACTTTGAGTGTTTAACTATTTTATTTGCAAAAAGCAAATCCTCAATCTCGGAAGGCGATGGTTCTGTTTTTGTAACTACTGTAAGATCCTGCGGTGTTTCGGTCTTCAAATCCCTCTCCTGCATAAGCACACCATTGAGCATTGATCTAAATTGCATACCAGGAAATACAAATTGTTTTTGAATTAGTATTATCCTGTTTTTTTTCTCTTTTAAAATTTCAAGAGCTTCTTTTTGATATGAAGGAGCAATGATTACCTCAAAAAAGATTTTGCTTATTTCTATTGCCGTTTCTTTATCTATTTCTTTGTTTGTAATTAAAATTCCGCCAAATGCCGAAACAGGATCTCCTGCCAGTGCTGCATTCCATGATTCAACAAGCGATTGTCTTGAGGCTATTCCACAGGCATTGTTGTGTTTTAAAATGGCAAAAGTAGTTTCATTGAATTCAGAAATAAGTTGAACAGCTGCTTCAATATCTAAAAGATTGTTATAGGATATCTGTTTGCCATGCAACTGATCAAAAATCGAATCCAGATTACCAAAAAAATAACCTTTTTGATGAGGATTTTCGCCATATCGAAGCTCTTCGCCGTTTTGAACACTTTGTTTAAAAACAGGTTGCTTAAAATCTTTGTTGAAATAAGTATAGATCGCTGTATCGTAGTGAGATGAAACGTTAAACGCATCTAAAGCAAATTGTTTTCTTTCATCAAGAGTTGATTCTCCCTTACGGTTATCTAAAAGCTCTATTAATTTTTGATACTGCGATTTTGAGGGAACGATAATAGTATGAGCAAAGTTTTTTGCTGCGGCACGAATAAGCGAAATACCTCCAATATCAATCTTTTCAATTATCTCCTGCTCTGATGCACCTGATTCAACAGTTGATTCGAAAGGATATAAATCTACTATTACCAGATCTATCTCTGGAATGTCGAATTGTTTCATCTCCGAGAGATCAGATGGATTATCTCTGCGTGCAAGTATTCCTCCAAATATTTTTGGATGTAGTGTTTTAACACGTCCACCTAAAATCGATGGATAATCTGTAACATCCTCAACGGATGTAACCGAAACACCTAACTTCTCAATAAAATCTTTTGTTCCTCCTGTAGAATATATCTTTACACCTAAATTATTCAGCTTTTCAATTATTGGCTGTAAATTATTTTTATCATAAACAGAAATTAAGGCTGATTTTATCTGTTTAGTGGTATTCATTTACTTTTTATTTTGAGTATTAAATTTCTTTTTATCTAAATCTTTTATAATCTCTAAAAACTTAAATAGCTATTATTTTTACTGCTAATAATTAACTATTTAAATAATTGCTCGAAAATATAAATAATACAGCAAAAAAAAAACTTAGGATGTGTATATTTGTTCAAAATAATATTAACTGATATCATGTTAATTCTTAATTTAATAAAAGAGAGCTTTATTTTTGCATTTAACGCATTAAAAGTAAATCGATTACGCACATTACTGACCTTATTAGGAATTACAATCGGTATTTTTGCTATTATATCAGTTTTTACAGTACTCGATGCTCTTGAAAGCACCATAAGAAATAGTTTTTCATCCTTGGGAGATGATGTGGTTTATATTCAAAAATGGCCTTGGACACCACCTCCAGGTGAAGAATATGCCTGGTGGGAATATCTAAAAAGACCACTTCCAAGCATAAAAGAGTACGAACAGATTAAAAAATTCTCTGAAAAAACCTTAGCGGCAAATTTTGCTGTTTCAACCTTACGCAATGTAAAATATAAAAACAAAACGGTTGAAAATGTGATTATCTGGGCCAACTCACACGAATTTGAAATCATCAGATCTTTTGAGCTGGAGTCGGGACGGTACTTTACACCTTTTGAGTCGAATGCAGGAAAAAATATCTGCCTTATAGGATCTGAGGTTGCAAAAAAACTATTCGGAGAAGTTGATCCTATAGGCAAGGAGATTAAAATACAAGGCAGAAAAATAACCATTGTTGGATTAGTACGAAAAGAGGGAAAAGACATTCTGGGTAGTGGCGGATCGTTAGACGAAATGGTTGTTTTGCCTGTTAATTACGCCAAAAACCTTCTCGATGTTAAAAGCGACAATGTTAATCCGATGATTATGGTTAAAGGGAAACCTGGTGTTAAATTAAACGAACTTAAAGATGAGATTAGAAACATTATTCGGTCTGCAAGAACCTTAAGCCCGAAGCAAAAAGATAATTTTGCTTTAAACCAATCCAGCTTGCTTACATCAACACTTGACCAGATATTTGCTGCAATTAATTTTGCCGGATGGCTTATCGGGGGGTTCTCGATTCTTGTTGGAGGTTTTGGAATCGCAAACATCATGTTTGTATCGGTAAAGGAACGGACAAACATAATTGGCATACAAAAGGCTTTGGGTGCAAAACGATTCTTTATTCTATTTCAGTTTCTTTTTGAGTCTGTTTTGTTATCTCTCGTTGGTGGAGCACTCGGTTTAATATTAATTTTTCTTGGTAGTCTTTATGCCAATACACAAATGGAATTTGAAATCGTTTTAACGTTTAAAAACATCGTTCTTGGATTAGGAATATCAGCCATTATTGGTATTATATCAGGATTTGCACCTGCACAAAAAGCAGCAAAACTAAATCCTGTCGAAGCAATAAATACTACTTTTTAGAAAGTATGTTAAAATCTTGTTAAAATTAGTATGGCGAGAAATATTTAAAACATGATTTGTATATTTGCATCAAATTTTTAAATTATTAACCTCTTTAAAATCACAAACCTATGTTAAAAAAAGTAATTGGTGTTATTTCAATTGTAGCCATTTTATATTCTTGCGGATCAAAACAAAAGGAAACTGAATGTACATCAGAAAAAATTAGTGTTCAGGCCTTAATGGACAGCATTGACAATTACATTGACCAAGATGTTTTAGTTTGCGGAACTGTAAGCCATGTTTGTTCACATGGTGGTAAAAGATTATTTCTGATTGCCGAAAATCCTGATGTAGCAATTAAAGTTACACCTAATGATGAGATCGGAGTATTTAGTAAAGAGCTCGAAGGCAGTACAGTTCATGTTTATGGAAAAGTTAAAGAACTGCGCATTGATGATGCTTATATTACTGATATGGAGAAAGAAATGATGGAAGGAGTTGAAAACGAAGCAGCTCATACACATGATGGAAACCACGATGGCGAGCATAAAACAGAACTTGATAGTACTCAGATTGAAAAAATAGCTCAGATGCGTCAAGAAGTTGTTGAATCGGGCAAAGGGTATATCTCACAATTCTGGATTGAAGCAACTAAAGTTGAAGCTACAGAATGCGCTGCAAAATCAGATGCCGAACACAAATGCACTGAACATAAAGCAGATACAACCATTGAAGCTGAAAAATAAATAAAGTTATACATTATCAGTCCGAAAAACCACCTGTTTTTCGGACTTTTTTATTCTTGCATTATGAAAATACGAAAATTAAACAGAGACCTGCACCGCGATTTGGGATATCTTTTTTTTGCAATGACCGTAATCTATGGATTATCAGGAATTGCATTAAACCACATTGATGACTGGAATCCAAATTACATTATCAGAACCAAAGAGGTAAGTGCAGAAAAATCAACATTAAATCTAACCAATATATCACGTGAAGACGCACAGCTCTTATTAAAAGAAATTGCACCCGGTGAAAAATATAAAAATCATTATTCCCCTGACAAAGAAACTCTTAAGATTTTTATAAAAGATGGCAGCGTTACTATAAATACCCAAACAGGACAAGGAACACTAGAAACTTCAAAACGAAGACCACTCTTTCATCAGGTAAATTACTTGCATTATAATCCACGTAAATGGTGGACTATTTATTCGGATATTTTTGCAGGATCCTTAATTCTATTAGCTGTAACCGGATTGTTTGTACTTAAAGGAAAAACAGGCATTACAGGCCGTGGAGCATGGTTAACCTCAGCAGGAATAATTATTCCTATTGTTTTTTTATTACTCTATTACTGGAATGTAATTTAGACAAAAATGGTGAAAAACACCCTTCCGATCATCAGGTAAAGAAACAAACCCATAATATCGTTTACTGTTGTAATAAATGGGCCTGTAGCTAATGCAGGATCAATCTTAAAGCGTTCTAAAAGCATCGGAACAAATGTTCCAAAAAGGGATGCAAAAACAATTACAGAAAACAATGCAGTGCTAACTGTTATGGTTAAAGCAAAACTATCACTTAAAAAAAAGTTATAAGCAAAAATAACAGACGAGAGAATTATCCCGTTAATACCTGCAACAAGAAGCTCTTTCGATAATTTTTTCCCGATACTTTCAAAACCCAATGAATTTGTAGCAAGAGCCTGAACAATTATGGATGATGATTGCACTCCAACATTACCTCCCATTGCCGCAATAAGAGGAATAAAGAAGGCCATCTGCGGGTAAAGTCCAAGGTCGCTTTCGTAGTTACCAATAACTAATGCACCAATAATACCACCAAACAAACCAATAAAAAGCCACGGAATTCTTGCTCTTGTCAATAACCAGGCGTTATCAGTATGCTCAACATCTTCGGTAATACCCGAAGCCAACTGATAATCACGTTCAGCTTCTTCGCGCATAACATCTACTACGTCATCGATGGTAATTCTACCCACAAGCCTACCTATGGCATCTACAACCGGTAAGGCTACAAGGTCATATTTCTCCATTATATTAGCAACCTCTTCCGACTTAGTATCGGTTTTAACTGAAATAATGTCTTTATTTAAAATGCTTTTAATACTTGCATTTGTTGAAGCAAGAAGCATTCTTTTCAAGGAAAGAGTTCCTTTTAAAACATTATTATCATCAACCACATACACGTAATAAACTTCATCAACCTCCGTAGCCTGTCTTCGCATTTCTTTAAGGC
>JAVEZW010000108.1:0-11353 GCA_034002805.1 Bacteroidales bacterium
TCTAACGCCGAAATAATCGTTCTAAGCAACCTTCCCCTTTCTGAAAAAATCATTGAATCGTGCGACCGACTTAAATTAATTTCAGTTGCTTTTGCAGGAACCGATCATATTCCAACTCAAATCTGTACAAAAAGAAACATAATGGTTTGCAATGCTGCCGACTATTCAACACATGCAGTTGCTGAGCTTACTATTGGAATGGCATTTACCCTATTAAGGAAAATAGTTTGGAGTGATCAACAAACCCGAAATAGTAAATCTCGTGAAGGTTTTTTAGGAGCTGAGCTATTTGGAAAAACATTCGGGATTATTGGATATGGAAAAATCGGAGCTGAGGTTGCAAGACTTGCAAATGCATTCGGATGCAATGTATTAGCTTATAATAGAACAAAAAAACAATCCACAAACATTACATTCGTAGATTTAAAAACACTATTAACTGAAAGTGATATTATTTCGCTTCATCTTCCACTTACTGCTGAAACAAAAAATTTAATCAGTAAAGAAGAATTATATCTTGTAAAACCATCAGCAATTATAATTAATACCGCTAGAGGACCTATAATTGATACTATAGCACTTTTTCAAGCGTTAAAGGATGACAAAATTGCCGGTGCAGCCCTCGATGTTTATGAAAAAGAACCTCCTTTAGATATTAGTTATCCTTTATTTGAAGTCCCAAACGTACTTTTATTACCGCATATTGGCTATGCAACAAATGAAGCCATCGAAAACAGAAGTCGAATAGTATTCGACAACATTCGTAAATGGATGAAAGGAAATCCGCAGAACGTTGTAAATTAATTCCTTATGGAGACCCTGGAACAACTAAAATACGAAGTAAAAAATTGTACTCTTTGTGCTTTGTGTCAAAAAAGAACAAATGTGGTTTTTGGCGAAGGATTTTCTAAAGCAAAAATTATGTGTATTGGTGAAGGTCCTGGTTATTATGAAGACCAAATGGGTCGTCCGTTTGTTGGAAAATCAGGTGAGTTACTCGATAAAATTCTGGGTGTTTGCGGTTTTACCCGCGATGAACATGTTTATATTGCAAACATTGTAAAATGCCGACCTCCAGAAAACAGAGATCCATTGCCTGAAGAACGAACAGCATGTTTAACTTATCTTCTAAAACAAATTGAGATTTTACAACCAAAAATAATTGTTCTGCTTGGTGCAACAGCCTTAAAAGGATTAATTGATCCGAATGCAAAAATCACACAAATTCGTGGAACTTGGCTAGAATGGAATGGCTTTCAGGTTATGCCAACTTTTCATCCATCGGCCTTGCTCCGAAACGAAAATTTAAAAAGACCTGCTTGGGAGGATTTTAAAAAAGTTGTAGCTAAATATCGTGAATTAGTTAATCCTGAGCATTATTCGGCTCATTGCTAAAAAGAAAAGGATCGGTAAACCGATCCTTTCAATGTAAAAACATTCTTTCTTATATTATCAGCATGGCATCGCCATAAGTACCAAAATTATATTTTTCTTTTATAGCAACCTTGTAGGCATTTAGAACCGGATCAAATCCACCAAAAGCACATACCATCATTAATAATGTTGATAATGGTAAATGGAAATTTGAGATCAACATATTTGGAACCTGCACTTCGTATGGCGGAAAAATAAATTTATTTGTCCATCCATCGTAGGGTTTAAGAAGACCTGAGGTCGAAACAGATGATTCGAGCGTTCTTAAAACTGTTGTACCAACAGCAATCACATTTTTTCTGTTCGCTTTTGCATCGTTTACTTTTTTAACCGCCTCTTCGGATATAAATATTTTCTCAGAATCCATTTTGTGTTTTGTAAGATCCTCAACATCAACTGTTCTGAAATTCCCTAAGCCAACGTGTAATGTAATCTCAGCAAAACCAAGTCCTTTTATTTCGAGTCGTTTAAGCAATTCGCGGCTAAAATGTAACCCAGCAGTTGGAGCAGCAACTGCACCTTCGTGTTTTGCATATATGGTTTGATAACGATCTTTGTCTTCCGGAGTAACCTCGCGATTAATAAACCGTGGAAGTGGTGTTTCTCCTAAATCATATAATGTTTTTTTGAATTCTTCGTAAGAACCATCGAATAAAAATCGAAGTGTTCTGCCTCGCGATGTAGTATTATCAATAACTTCGGCAACCAAACTATCGTCTTCGCCAAAATACAATTTATTACCTATACGGATTTTTCTGGCCGGATCAACCAGTACATCCCATAGTCGTTGCTCACGGTTAAGCTCACGTAACAGAAATACCTCAATCTTAGCTCCGGTTTTTTCCTTATTTCCATAAAGGCGGGCAGGAAAAACCTTGGTATTATTAAACACCATAACATCCTGATCGTTAAAGTACTCAACAACATCTTTAAAAATACGATGTTCTATTTCACCTGTTTTTCTATTCACCACTAATAGCCTCGATTCGTCACGATTTTCGGCAGGATATTTGGCAATAAGTTCTTTAGGCAAATTAAACTTAAACTGAGATAATTTCATTGATTTTAAAGGTTTTATATATTTAACATCGGCGTCCTGCTTATACGGAGCACTTTCTAATAAGTTACAAAGATGTTAAAATTTTTTCAAATTCATTAATAGTAATAGAATTATCGAGATGATAGTCGCCAACTTTTGTTCTGATGAGGTTTGTAAGATGACCTCCACTGTTGAGTGCCTTACCAATGTCACTGGCAAGTGTTCTGATGTAGGTTCCTTTACTGCAAACTATGCGAATTTCGATTGTTGGTAAATTAAATTTTACTAATTCAATCTCTGATATTGTAATAACATGTGGTTTCATTTCAACCTCTACCCCTTTTCTTGCAAATTCGTATGCTCTTTTACCATTAATATTTTTTGCAGAATAAACAGGTGGAATTTGTTCCTGTTGTCCGATAAATCCCGACAAAGTGTTTTTTACAAACTCCTCGTTAATATGATCAATCGGATAGTTTTGATCATAAAAAGTTTCCAAATCGAAAGATGGAGTGGTTTTTCCAAGCTCAATAGTAGCAACATACTCTTTAGGAGCATCCTGCAATTCCTGAATTTTTTTTGTGGCTTTACCAGTGCAAAGAATAATTAATCCCTGAGCCAGTGGATCGAGTGTTCCGGCATGACCAACCTTTAATTTGCGGGTATTTTCGCCAGGCTGATTTCTAAACTTATTTAGAATAAGATTTTTTACTTTTCTCACGGCATCAAATGATGTCCAATCGTAAGGTTTGTTAATCGGAATTACCAGCCCCTCTTTAAACTCATTTAAATCATTTACCCTAAACTTCATCGATTACAATTTAAAAAGAAAATAGTATAGCTAATGAGCCAATAATCAAGCAATAGATAGCAAAATAAATTAACTTACCGCGTTTAACAATACTTATCATCCAATTGCATGCTAATAAGCCTGTAACAAAAGCAGCAATAAATCCAACCAGCAATGGAAGAGTGCCAGCAGTACTCTGAAAGGAGAAACCTGTATCAAGTAAATCATTTAAGTTTGCACCTATAATTGGTATTAGAACCATTAGGAACGAAAATTTAGCTACCAGTTCTTTTTTGTTTCCAAGGTACAACCCAGTGGCAATAGTAGCTCCTGATCTTGACAATCCGGGAAGCACTGCTATTGCCTGGGCAATTCCAATAATTAAAGAATCTTTAAATGTAATATCTTTCTGCCGTTCTTTGGCATAATAAGTAAAAGCCAACAAAGCTGCAGTTAACAATAACATGATGCCAACAAACAATATATTGCCATTAAACAAACTTTCAACCTGATCTTTAAAAAATAACCCGATAATAAGCACAGGGATCATTGATATAAAAATTTTGGCGATATATTTTGTTGAATCGTTCCACTTAAATGTAAAAAGCTCGCGAAAGAGTTCTAAAATAGTTTTCCAAAACACAACAATAGTACTCAAAACAGTTGCTCCATGAACCACAACTGTAAAAGTGAGGTTTTCTGTGGCCTCAACACCTAAAATATGTTTCCCTAACTCAAGGTGCCCACTGCTGCTTACGGGTAAAAACTCTGTTAATCCCTGAATTATACCAAGGACTAGTGCTTCGATCCAATTCATAAAAAAACTTTAGGTTATTCTTCTTTATTATCTTCTTTTGGCTTTTTCATAATGGCATAAATTTCAAAAATAAAGCCAAAAAGCACTACTATTGGAGCCAGGGTGATTCTTCTAAAACTGAAGATCTCTTTATTAAACTCGTTCGGATTTTCGGCTTTACCTCCAATCATTAACAAAAAACCGACAACAATTATTGCAAATCCGATGATTAATAAGATATAATTTTCTCTCCCAAGAGCGAAGTCCAATTTTTTTTCTTCTGTTTTAACTTTTTTTGACATGCGGAAACTTATTAATTTAGTAATATAATTTGTCTGTATTTATTCGAAGATACTTTGAAACAGCAAAAAAAGTAGAAATCCAGTTAATTAAGATTCCAATTACTAATACCCCCAAAAATAGGCTGCCGACTATTTCAACATCCTGAAAACTGATAATTTCTTTAAACTCTTTTTGAGCAACATACAAAACCCCAACAAGTAGAGCAATTGCAAGCAAAGCAGCTAATATACCATGCACTGCACTTTTATATAAAAAGGGCCGTCGTATAAAACCCCGGGTTGCACCTACCAGCTGCATTGTATTTATTATAAATCTTTTTGAATAGACCGATAATCGAATAGTGTTATTAATTAATGCGATAGCTATTAGAAAGAGTAACCCACTAAAACCTAGAATAATAATACTTATTCTTTTTACATTCTCGTTAACAAGATCAACCAGTGATTTTTGATAAAAAACCTCTTTAATCTGGTCGTATTGTTGTAGCTTATTCTCGATTACTCTTATGCTATCTGGGTTTGCATAATCAGAAACCAGATGAATTTCAATTGATGCCAGCAACGGATTAAAACCAAGAAACTCAATAAAATCCTCTCCAAGTTCTTTCTGTAACTCTTCGGCAGCTTCTTCTTTAGTAATATATTTGGTAGATTTAACAAATACCGAAGCATCGAGGTTTTTCTGCAGTAAACGAACATCTACTTCTTTAACATTCTCTTTAAGGATAATTGAAAACCCAATATTTTCCTTAACGTATTCTGAAAGTTTTTGTGCATTAAGTACAAGCATTCCAAGTAATCCAAGCATAAAAAGAACTAATGAAATACTTATTATGGAAGTAAAATACGAACTTCTTAAGCGCCATTTCGTTACTGCTGTTTCCTTTTTTGCCATTCTTTTAAAATAATCGTGCTAAGATAAATATAAATTCTCCTATAATAAACCCAAGCTGTTAGTTTCTGTCTTTAATTTTTAAAATTAAACCAAAAACATGCCTCATTGTTTCGTTTAAATCTTCCGATACTTTTGTCAGATAAATCAACGTAACAAATACCAAGGTAATTATGCTGCTGCGGTAAAATATGTCAAAAATAAAATTTTGATTAACAGGTAAAAAATAATTCAATACAAAAACAAGCACACCAATACCTGCAATAATAAGATGGTTAAAGTTAAAAGGGAATAATTTGTATTTTTTTTGTACTGTTAAAACAAATAAGCTGTTCGTAAAAACTTTTGAAACAAAAGTAGCCAGAGCAGCGCCAACCAAACCCCAAATCGGAATAAATATCAGGTTCAAAACAATCGTAACAATTACTAAAATGATTATGATATATGTTACAAATTTATAAAATCGCGAACTACCTAAAATATTTGCACTAGGTCCAATCAGCATATCGGTAAGGTAGGCCAATCCTATAATAAAGATTACCCATTTCCCTTCGTAATATTCGGCTGGTAAAATTTTAAAGATATTATGAATGTTGCACCAAATTCCAATAAAAAGAAGTAACCCGATAATAAATTGATTGATGGAGCTTTTCACATATATCTTTTTTATTAGTCCAATATCTTTCCCTCGCCATGCTTCAGAAATATAAGCTGATGATATTTTTATAAGCGGCCTCGAAGGTATTACGATTAATACACCAAAAAAGAACGCTATGGTATATACGCCAACATTATTTAAACCCATTAACCGTTCGATTAAGATTTTATCGATATTAGTATTAACTATTCCGGCAAAAGATGATATAATTCCGAACAAAGCCACACTAATCATGGAATTTCGCAACTTTTTAGACAAAAAACCAGGCTGAGGGATAATTGTAAACTCTTTCTTTTTTATAAGAGAAAAAATCATAACTAATGTTGGAACAGCAAATGCCAGAAAATAGATATTAAAAAAGTTCTCGAATGAGATCACCGAGAAAAAGAATAAAACAGCTCCACCTAAAATTATTATTCGTTGCACAACTTCTTTCAAAAATGATCCCAACATAATATTATGAAGAAACCGATAATAACTATCGAACAAATCGAAGAAAAGAATAACAAAAACAAATGGGATGAGATATTTAATATAATTTGAAAGTAGGTATGATTCACCTGATTTATTTATAAAAAAATCACGAATAAATGGGTAAGTAGCCGATGTAATAAGAAATCCAAATAAAGAAACAAGAATTATTAAAGATAAAAATCCGTTATGGTAATTCTCTTTGTTTTTAAAATAGGGAAAAAACCTTCCAATAACCTGATAAATTCCCAAGCTTGAAAATGTACTTAAAACAGTTGCATAAGAAACTACTATGGCTAACAATCCGATTTGATCTGACGCAAAAATTCTTGGAAATAAAATACCTGTAGTTATAAAGCCCAGAAAAGCTCCCAAATAGGTAATTATTGTACCCCAGACTGATTGTTTTCTTATTACACCCATAATTAAAATTTCATTACAAAGATATTCAAAACATTAATTTTTAGTTAAAATAAATCCTAATAGCTGTTTTATTAATAATTATTCAATATCATACAACTTTTTCGACACTTAAGGCCAATTGTTAAAAATCAATTATCTTTGGACTATTTGATCAGTATGATCTGTTATTTTTCATCGCAGACTGAATTTACTAATAATAATTTGATCCATATGAAGATTCTTAATAAGTTCTACGACAAAATAATGTTTTTCATTTTCAAACAAATTTTAAAGAAATATAATGTTAGTTTTTACTTTAAGGACAAGTTTGGAATTCTAACAAAAAGAGAACACTCAGATAATTTTAATTTTCTATTCAAAACGCAATACTCTTGTGATGCTTTTCCGATGATGGAAGCCATAAGCAAAAAAATTACAAAATCAAAAATAGGGTTTGATATTGGTGCAAACATAGGAATCACATCTATCTGGATGTCGCAATATTTTGATCAGGTTTATTCTTTTGAACCAGAGTTTCAAAATATTGAAAGGTTTAAAGAAAATATAGAAATTAATAAGGTAAAAAATATAAAATTAATTCCTTTTGCATTATCTGATAAAGAAGGCTTGGATACCTTAAATATATTTAAAAGTTATGGGCATCATTCCTTATCTGATCAACATATTTCAGCACCAATAGCAACTCAGGAGGTGGTTTTAATAACCCTTGATAAGTTTTGTGAGGATAATTCAATAGAATATATTGATTTTCTTAAAATTGATGTTGAGGGGTTTGAGTTCGAAGTTTTAAATGGAAGTAAAAAGATGTTAACAAATAAAAAAATAAAACTTATCGCATTTGAACATTCTCCAATTCTACTAAAAAATCAAAATAGAGATCCCAAATCGGTACTAGAATATTTAATTTCGGCTAATTACACTATCTTTAAATTAAATGGAACCCCAGTAAATATTGAAAATATTGAAGAATTATCACAGGAGGATCTATATGCTCTTTAATAAAATTAAAAGAATACTAATTAAGAGAAGAATTTCTCGAATGAATAATATAAAAATTGTTTGTGGTGCTGGTAAAACAAAATTTAATGGATGGCTTAGCTTAAACATTGAAACTTTAGATATTACAAAAGACAAGGATTTTAACTTTTTATTTAAAGAAAAAAGTATTGATAACATTTTGTTAGAACATGTAGTTGAACATTTGTTATATGAAGAATTTGTTACATTTTTAACCATTGTAAAAAAATACTTAAAACATGGTGGTAATATAAGAATAGCCGTTCCTGATAAAAATCACCCAAGTAAATATGTTCAAGAACTTACGGGTATTAATGGCAAAGAACCTGGTGCTCATGATCATAAAACATTTTATAATATTGAAGACTTTACTTCTATTGCAAATAAAACAGGTTATAAGTTAGTCGGCATTGAGTTTTTTACAAATGAACATTTTTTTGTTGGAAATGATTTTAATTATGAGAACGGATATATTTCAAGGTGTTCAAAAAATTATACAGGTCGGTTTACAAAAAATCAAGACGAGTATAAAAAAATGATTGAATCAGTTCCTGAAAAGTTAAGAAATCAATTTAAAGAAAAAAACATTTCATATACATCTCTTTTAGTGGATTTTATTTATGAATAAGATAATTGGATTTACAATTACAAAAGAAAAAATAGATCACTCTTATATTGATGTTTTAATAGCAAATAATTGGTGTAATTATATACCAGGACTCATGTTCGTTGAAGATTAAGATTGACGCTTATAAAAAGGGGAAAATGAGATTTATATCTACTTTAAAATAACGGATATGGATTATATTCCAAAACACAACAACTTTTAATAATGAAATATACTGGCTTTAAAAAACAGTGTTTATATACTAATATTATAGAAATTGAAAAATGCATCATCTTATAAATATTTTACCTGCATTTATTAAAAATAATTCCTTTATAAATTTCTTTTATTCAAAGATATTTAAAAGAGCGTATCTAAATAAACAACAAAAAGTTTATAACCTTTTAAAGCAAATTGAGAATTTAACAATAACAGAAAAACAGGATATTCAAAACGAACTTCTTAATAATATACTTATAACTTCATATCAGAACTGTGCTTATTACAAAAAGATTTTTAATGAGAATAATGTTAATTTGAACGATCCTTTAACATTTAAGAGGATCCCATTTCTTACAAAGGATATTGTTAGAAAAAATTCCAAAGAAATTATTAATTGTAATTTTAAATCTAGGAATTTAATCTCGAGGAATACAGGAGGAAGCACAGGTGAACCATTTGAATTTTATTCTGATAAGTTAAGCGGTGCTATTGACAATGCTCATCATGAATATTTGTATAACATTATTGGCAAAGAAAAAAATGATATTGTTATTGGGGCCGGAGGGGTTTACCTTTCAAAACGATTAAGAAATAAAAATATTTTTTGGAAAAAGAACAACAAAAATAACATATGGAGCACATACGATTTCTCTGTCCTTTATATCACTGATTATAACATCAATTTCTATGTCAATAAATTAATCGAATTAAAACCTTCCATACTAAGAGGCTATCCTTCTTTTTTTGATAAAATTGCAAGCTATCTATTAAAAAACAATATAAATCTTAACTTTAAGGTTAAAGGAATAGTTTTAACTGCTGAGATGTGCACTGTTGAACAAAGAAAAAATATTGAAAAAGCCTTCTCTACATTAATTTTCTTTGAATATGGACATTCGGAAATCAGTGTTTTTTGCTATACAAATGATAATTCTTATATCTATAAACCATCACCAATTTATGGTTATGTTGAAGTTGTAAAAGATGATGGCACTGATGCTGAAACAGGCGAAATTGGTGAAATTATTGTTACTGGTTTTTGTAACTTAGGAATGCCGTTTATTAGATATAGAACCGGAGATTTAGGTGAAGTCTTTTCGAAAAATGGTGGTATTGTGAAACTAAAGAGAATTATTGGAAGAACTCAAGACTATATTCTTTCTAAAGAAAATCAAAAAGTATTCCTTACAGCACTTATATTTGGCCAACATTTAAATGCATTTAAAAAAATATCAAAATGGCAAATAATACAAAACAAAATTGGACTCGTTAAACTAAAAATTGTAAAATTAGAAGGTTTTACCAAAGAAGATGAGCAAGAAATAATAAAGAAATTTATAAATGCTGCAAATATTGACATTGAATTTGAATATGTTAACTTTATCCCTGCAACAAAGAACGGTAAGCATCTTTTTTTAATTCAAAATATAAATCATGATTAAATTCTTTGCATGTGGTGATATCGTAAATAAATCAGGCAAACATGAAATTGTTGAGGCTGAACTACAACATATTATTTCGAGTTGTGATATTTCAATATGCAATTTTGAAGCTCCTATTTATACGCAAGAAAACAATGCAATTTCCAAAGCAGGGCCTCATGTTTATCAGTATGAAAATAGCATAATAACACTTAAAAATATAGGGTTTAACATATTGTCTTTAGCCAATAATCATATTTATGACTATGGTGATTTAGCTTTAAAAAACACTCTTGATATAATATCAAAACAAGGATTGTTGACAGTTGGTGCGGGTAAAAACTTTGATGATACTTATACCCCAACTATTATTGAGAAAAATAATATAAAAATTGGGATTCTTGCTGCCTGTGAGAATGAATTCGGGTGTTTAGCAGAAGACGAAAACAGATCTGGTTATGCCTGGATTAATCATTATAAAATTGACGATACTATTCGAAAAATAAAATCTGAAGTGGATTTTATAATCTTTATTGCACATACAGGGGTTGAAAGCATTGATGTACCTTTGCCAGAATGGAGAGATAGGTACAAGCGATTATGCGACCTAGGTGCAAATGCTGTTATTGGCCATCACCCGCATGTTCCACAAGGGATTGAACAGTATAATGATTCTGTAATTTTTTATAGTCTGGGAAATTTCTACTTTGACACAGTTGGTTTTGAAAATAAAACAGACGATAGCTTTTCTGTTGTCTTAAATATTAAGAAAAATAAGAATATAGATTATGAATTAGTTTACCACAAAAAAGTAAACAACCAAACTACTTTATCGACAAAAGAAAGCACGAACTTCTCTATAGAATATTTAAATAATAAGCTGAAAGATAATTATAAGGAATATATTAACAAATTAACAATAGACTTATATAATTCAAGGTATCTACCCTATTATCAAAGTGCCTTAAATGCTTATCCTACGAATAAATCTTTCCTCAAAAAGATCTTCTATTTTGTTAAGCTTATTTTATTCCAGAAAAGAAACACAAAGGAAAGATCCTTGCTATTGCTACATAATATTAGAATTGAATCGCACAGGTTTATTGTGCAAAGAGCCTTATCTTTGTTATATGAAAAAAACAATGATGAATGAATTTATCTCCTATAGTCATATTTACTTATAATCGTCTTTTGCAAACAAAAGAAACAATTGAGGCTTTGCAAAAAAATGAATTAGCAAATGAAAGCGAATTGTATATTTTTAGTGATGCTCCGAAAAAT
>JAVEZW010000109.1:0-11263 GCA_034002805.1 Bacteroidales bacterium
CTTGTACAATAACAGTTGTTTCAGATACAGGGAATTATATATTAAATTCCGGAACAGTTGCTGGTTATCCAATCGATTCTATTAAGAAAAATACAGATAATCAGTATTTAGCATATTTTACAGTAACCTCTCTTGGATACGATATTGAAGCTGGTCAGTCTCATTCGTTACAAAACCTTGTATTGTCGGATTATGCAGGAAATTCAAGTACTCCGTACTCCAAAATCATTACCCAGACAAATGATCCAATTTACACAGTTTTACCTACAGCAAAAGTTACTGGAAAATATCATATATGCGAAGGGGATTCAGTTGCACTAAAAATGGAGTTTACTGGCCGTAGTCCTTGGAACATTGAGATGAAAGAGGGAGCTACTACTTCTATAATAAATGGAATCACTGCAACTCCCTATTACTACAAAGTTAAAGCAGTTAATTCTACTGGTCTTGATGCTGATACTCTTGTTTATAAAATTAATCAGGTTACAGATTTTACAGGCAATACCAGAATTTATACAACCACTGATTCTGCAATTGTATATGTTCACCTGGTACCTAATGCGGTAATTACATACCCTGCCGGTAATAGAATTTATAATATTTCTACTGCTTCAGATACACTGATTGGTAATTATAGCAACGGTATTTTTACAGGAACAGGAGTAATTTCATCCCGCAAAAAATTCTATCCACCAGAAGCAGGAGTTGGAACGTATGATATTATATACAGCTACACAACACCGCATGGTTGTTCTGACTCCGATTCACTTGTATTTACAGTAATTAATGCGTCAGGAGTAATTCATTTTCCTGATCATTCGCCAAAAAATGATTTCTTGTACTGCGATTATGAAAATGCATTTACTGTTATCGGAGAAAATATTAACTCTAAAATTGGTACGTTTGCAATAGAAGGATATTCGGGTGCTGCTCTTATTAATAATTTTGATAATACAGCAACTATAGATCCAAAACAATTGGCTGCAGGTACTTATACCTTAATATACACTTATAATGATGAAGGAATTGTAAATATTCCCGAACAGTTTACTATTGAATCAGTTAGTCCGTTAATTAATTTTACTGATGTTGGGAATCATTGCTCTGATTACGATACAATTAAAATTGAAGCAGCTAACTTATTTCCAATCGGTGGAATAGGTAATTATACTTTTTCTGATCCAACGAGTGGAGCATTAGTTTATAATCCAATTGACTCAAAAAACAATAAAGCCTTCTTGCTGCCAGATTCAATAGCACCAGGTATTTATAATCTTAAGTACTATTATATTACACCAAGCGGTTGTAGCAGCGATACGATAACCAAAAATCTTGAAATTTATGATTTGCCTACAGTTTCTTTTACCATGAATTCAGTATATAACATTGATCAGGGAGTTACTTTAATTAGTGGTGATCCATTGGGATCAACAGGTGTTTTTACTCCTTTGTCTTTCATGCTAAATAATGGTAATGGAACCGCTAATTTTGATCCTCAGGTTGCAGGATTAGGTAATCATACCGTGGTATACTCATATACAGATGGAAATGGATGTAAAAACCTGGCTTCGAAACCTATTTCCGTAACAAAAGCGCAAGGTTTTTTAAAGGGATTAGATTATTACATCTCAGGAACAGACACGATGTATCAATATTGTTACTATGGACATGATATTGATACAGTAGTCGGATATTCTTTTAATGGAGACGGAACTCCTGGTTCGTTCTTTATTAACGGACAGCCCGTACCATCTATTGGAAAGGATAGTATTGAGTTTAATCCGCAGAATTATGGCAGTGGTAATCATATTATAAGATTTGCATATAACAATGGGCCTACTTCGTATTATTTCGAAAAAACAATAAATATCGATTCTATTGGAGAGGTTGATTTTGTTGGCTTTGTTGATAATTATTGCGAGTATAATAATTCGCAGGTGCAATTAACAGCTGTTAATCCAATCGGGAATATTGGTTCAGGTGTATTTTCAGGAAATGGAGTTGTTGGATCAAAATTTACTCCTTCATTAGCTCAACTGGGCGAAAATGCTATTAATTATGTGTTTACACGTACATACTCAGGTTGTAAAAGAGATGTAAGTCATACAATAACTGTAAACAAAACTCCATCTGTTGATTTTTATGTTGATGACCGTTGTTTCATCGACCCAACAGATTCAATAGCATTTTATTCTGATACCCTTGCCTCTGATAGTGTAATAATTTGGAGATGGGTATTTGATAATTCAATCACCTCAAGCTTACCAAATCTTAAAAAATCTTATACTATTCCTGGATTTAAGGATATACGACTCGAGGTTGAAACAAATAAAGGTTGTGTAAATTCTGCTTCAAAATACCTCAAATTTGATTTAAAGCCCGAGGTATTCTTTTCATGGGGTAACGAGTGTTTTGGAGGTGAAACAAAATTCACAGATCAAACCGAAAACGAAGATCCATTGAATATATATTTCTGGGATTTTAATGATGACTCTTTATCAAACTTGCGTCATCCAATGCATATGTTTTCTGATACTGGCCAGTATTTCGTAAAACTTTCAATAAAAACTAGCACAGGTTGTATTTCCGAAAAATCACAAGCTGTAAATATACGACCTTCGATTAGAATAGCTGACAAAGATTATTTTCAGGATTTTGAATCAGGAAAAGGTGGCTGGATTTCTGAGTTGATCTCAAATAGTGTTAGCTGGGAATATGGAACGCCAGCTAAAGAAATTATTAACTCAGCATCAAGCGGTTCGCATGCCTGGGTTACACAATTAACAGGTAATTATTCGAATAACGAACAATCAATGATAACCAGCCCCTGTTTTATTTTCGAAGATATTAAGCGCCCGATGATTAAAATCGATTATTTATCGCAAACCGAAAAAGACAGAGATGGAGCAGTTATCCAGTTTTCTGATACATTAGGTGGCTGGAAAACTATTGGTATACCAGGCGAAGGTGTTAACTGGTATAACTCATATGTAATTAATGGTAGTCCGGCAAACCAACAGCTAGGTTGGACAGGAGCTATTTCGAACGAATGGCAAACAGGTAAGTTTATTTTAGATGAGTTGGTGGGTCGATCAACTGTTCGGTTTAGAATAGTTTTTGGATCCGATGCAGCTGCTGCCGACGAGGGATTCGCGTTTGATAATATATGGATTGGTGAAAGACAACGCGTTGTTTTATTGGAGCATTTTACAAACTCCGATGATGCAACCTCAAAGACAATTCAAAATAATACAATATTGCCAATTATTGCTGATAACCCGCTGGATATCCTGAATATAAATTATCAGATGAGTTACCCAACTGCTAATTCACTAAATGCTTTTTACCCATCAGGTCCCAGTGCAAGATCATTATTTTATGGTGTATCACGAGTTCCTTATTCAGTAATTGATGGCAGTCATCGTCAGTTTAATTATCTGGCAGGGAACAATTTTACTGAGACTGATTTGCATCGACGAGTACTCGAAGATCCTAAGTTTAAAATTGAAATTGAACAGGAATTACAGGGAGCTAACTATGCTGTTTCTGCAAAATTAAAAGCACTCGATGATTTAACTGATATCCGAATAAATGCACAGATCGCACTTGTCGAAAGAACTGTTAATTACAATGGTAATAAATATTATAATGTTCTAAGAACTTTATTACCTGATCCGGCAGGTACTTTAATTGAACGTAATTGGTTAACAGATGATTCAACCTTTGTTCAGCATACATGGCCGGTTCAATCTGGAGTAAATACCGATAGTCTTGTAGTAATTATCTTTGTTCAGGATGCCGATTCTAAAGAGGTTTATCAAACTGCTTTTTCAGGAGATTTATCTACAATTACTGCAATTGAAGATCTTTTAATTGAATCTGATAATGATATCACCATATATCCAAACCCGGCAAGTACTGAAATAAATATACTTACTAACCTTGACCATAAAGCAGACCTTCAATTGTATCTATATAACAGTATTGGAGTATTACTAAAATCTGAACTAATAAGAAAGGAAGACAATTTCTTAACTATACCAACTTCTGATCTTCAGACTGGTATATATTATTTAAAATTTATTGGCGATAAAGGGTATGGCCGATCGCATAAATTAATAATAGCCAAATAGATAATGATATTAACTCAACACATAGAAAAGCATAATCTTTTCTATGTGTTTTAATAAAATATTGAGTATTATTATTTTAATGGTAATTGTATTGAATATTTGATTTTAGTACCAAATAATTTTTTACTAAAAAGTGAATAATCAGGGTAGTTCTATATTACATTTGCAACCTCAATTCAGATAAAAAATGCGATTAAAGTATAAAATAGTTAGTGGATTTATAATTCTATCAATAATGCTAATTATTGCTGGCATAATTTCAATCTATGAGCTTTCGCATGTTGGCAAATCAGTACAGGATTTACTAGACGAAAATTATAAGAGTATTGATGCAGCAAATAATATGCTCGAAGCGCTCGAAAGAGAAGATAGTGGAATATTACTACTCATATTGGGTAATTGGGGCGAGGGTCGCAAAACAATACATGAAGCAGATAGCATTTTCCTTCATAATTTTACTATTGCAAAAAATAACGTTACTATTCCTGGCGAAGATGAGTATATAAACCGCATTCGTTATAGTTATTTTGAATACAAAAATGTTTGGATAAAACCCATCGTAGGTACATCAAAAGAGGGTGATATTAAATGGTATTACGAAAATCACCTTCAGTCTTTCGCAACTGTTAAGCAAGCTGTAAAGGAGTTAATGATACTTAATCAAAAAACCATGTACCAGACTGGCTCTGAGCTTAAAAATAGAACCAATAAAGCAATTATGCCTGGTATTGTAGCAATTATCTCTGGAATTATTTTTTCATTAATATTTAGCTACTTTATTCATTATTATGTTATTAGGCCTATCATTCGAATGATTAAAAGTGTGAATGATTATAATGAATATAAAAAACCATTTAGTGTAGATATTGAAACAAAAGATGAAATTTTTGAACTGGCGAATGCAATAAAAACATTGTTTGTAAAAAAGTCAATTGACGCAAAACCATGAGACCGCATATAATAATAAGGTATATCGGGTTAATATTCCTTTTTAATGCCTTATTTCTATTTGTTTCGTTTTTAATCTCCCTTTACAATATGGATTCAGCTATGTTTCCATTATTGTATTCATCAATTATTGCATTTTTATTTGGTATTTTTCCTTTAATATATGTACCACAGACAAAAGAAATTAGTTCGCGCGAGGGTTTTCTAATTGTAGTTTTAAGTTGGCTTTTAACTTGTTTATTAGGTGTTGTTCCATATGTTATATGGGGTGGCGAGTTTACTTTTACAAACGCTTGGTTCGAGAGCGTTTCAGGATTTACAACCACAGGATCGACTATATTAACTGATATAGAGATATTACCCAAAGGATTACTTTTCTGGAGGTCGGCCACCCATTGGATCGGAGGTATTGGAATAATTGTTTTTGCACTTGTAATCCTTCCAAACATTGGTCATGTAAGAGCCATGCTTGTTAAAAACGAGTTTTCATCGTTAGCTCAGCATAATTTTATTCAAAATACCAAACAGGTATTCCGTATATTGGTTATTGTATATCTGGGACTTACAATTTCCGAAACTATTGCTCTCCGAATTGCAGGTATGAGTTGGTTTGATGCAGTAAATCACTCTTTTGCTACCGTAGCTACAGGTGGGTTTTCAACAAAAAATCTTTCCGTAGCTTATTATGATAATGTAGCAATTGATGTTATTATAATTGTTTTTATGTTTTTATCCGGAGTGCATTTTGGATTACTATTTTATACTGTTACCGGAAGCCGCTATAATATTTTTAAGTCAGGGGTGGTGAAATTTTATTTCTTTGCGACGATAACAGGTATATTATTAGTTTCACTCAATCTGTATTTTACTAATTTATTTAGTTTCCCTGCTTCACTGCGATATTCGGCTTTTCAAGTGGTTTCTTTATCTACTACTACTGGATTTGCAAATGCCAATTCAACTATTTGGCCGTCATTTTCTATTATGCTATTAGTCTTTTTTACCTTGCAATGTGCATGTGCCGGATCAACAGCAGGAGGTATAAAGGTTGATCGTGTTTTAATTTTGGTAAAAGCTCTTAAAATTCAAATCCAGAAATTTCATCATCCAAATGCCGTTATAGCTTTAAAAGTTGATAATAAAACAGTAAATCCAGATGCGGTTAATAATGCAATCATGTACATTGTTTTGTACATTCTAATCGTTTTTATTTCGGCTCTCTTAATTACAGCAATGGGAGTGGATATGCTTACTGCATTTTCGGGTTCGGCTGCAACGATGGGTAATGTAGGACCAGGTTTTAATATGGTTTATTCGCTTGGTAATTTTAATTCTATTCCTGATGCCGGTAAATGGGTACTATCAGCTAATATGTTACTTGGTCGTTTAGAAATTTATGCCTTAATTTCATTGTTTTATTACCGATCCTGGAGATAGATTAATTAGTGTTTTGGTTTCTTTCCATGTTTCTTCTTCTTTCCGGACGATCCATATGTCGTTGTCCTTCTTTCTGAATCATCTGCATAAATAGTTTGTCCATGGTTTTTTGTTGCTCTGGATTACATATTTTTTTCAGATCAAAATAATGATTAACAGTATTCTTTTTAAGCTCATAATGCAATTCCCCAATTTCTCGGGATATTTTATCAAGCTTAATATCATCAGGTTGATTACTGGTAAGTTCATTAATAAACTCCAACCGCTTGTCATCCAATTTTTGGGCAATCTCTCTGTTTTGCCTAAAGTATTTTCTTCCTGCTTCCCTGAAAATCTGGAACTGCTCCTCGTTTAATCTAAGTTCGTCTTTTAAAAACTTATGCATACCGTTAAACTCAATCTGCTCTCTGGTTTTACGTACATCCTCAAAACGTTTTTGTTTTAAATTAGTAGTAAATAAAAATGTTGCAAGTGCCGAAATATTAATCACCAGAAGTAGTATAATGGCAGCAATTAATAGTCTTTTTTTATTTGTTGATTCCATGAGTTGTTTTTTTATTTATTCTGATCATTAGTATAAAACGAATCTTCAGAAATTAAGTTTTTTTCTATTGATTCAAGTTCCATTTCATTTAGATACTGATATTGAGCCAGTACCTGAATGTAGCTTGTGTCTGTTTTTGTTTTTTCAGCATATTGAGTCGTTCCCGATCCTCCCGATCCAATTAAGATCCCGATATAAACGGCTAAGATTATCGATCCTAAATATAAAACAGGCTGTAGTACTTTTTTTGATTGCAAAACAGACCAAAATGATTCTTTCTGAACCAATCTGTTTTCCATTTTTTGCTTTAACTGAGTATAATAATAAGGTTGTTCGGGTATTCTATCGGGTTTGTCGAGCAACATCAATGTTTTATTCATTTTTGCGAAAAGCAAAGAACATGCTGAACAGCTATTCAGATGTATGTTAAACTGGTTATTTAAATCAGGGTTTAAGCTCTGTTCTAAATACTCAGGTATTTTATTTTTAAACTCTTTGCAATTCATTTTATTTCAATTTTTTATATGACACCATAAACTTGATTTTATTACACTTTTTTGTCAATTATTTTTATAATAATCCAGAATTAATTTTTGAAGATTCTTTTTCGCTCTATTTATTAAAACGCCCACCTCAGTTACGCTAATCTCCATTATTTCACTAATATCTTTGTATGGTAATTCTTCGAAACTATTTAATGTTAGAGCAGTTTTTTGCTTGTCGGGTAGCTTGCTTATGGCTATCTGTAAAGCCTTTTTGTTTTCATCCAGTTCAATTTGTTCGCTAATAGTAGAATCAGGATTTTTTATATCTATCTTCTTTGATTCATCACCAAACAAAACATCAAGGCTCGAGAACCACTTTTGCCTTTTTTTCGACCGGAGATGATTTAACGATTTATTTACTGCAATACGATACAACCAGGTCGATATTTTTGAATCGCCTCTAAACTTATCTACCGACTCAAATATTTTAATAAAAACCTCCTGCGAAATATCCATCGAGTCATCGTAATCATTGAGAATATTATTGCAAACATTCAAAACCAGAACGTGGTATTTTTCGACAAACATTCGAAATGCCTGTTCATCCTTTTTTGCAATTTTTTCGAGGAGTTCCTGATCGCTCATAAAGAGTACACTTATCTTAAATCTGGTATTTTGACACCCATCTCAACAATTTATTACACTAAAGGTAAAACATTTTATAGTACACTGAACATATGAATAATTTATTTGTTTATGATTCAAATCTTTAAAACCCATAACTTATGACATTAGATAACGTATTTAATCGATTATGGATTGATTATACAATTCAGAATCCATCTGCACATCGTATTTATGAGCTTTTTACAAAAGCTGGCGAAAAAGTATTAAACGACCATATAGCATTCAGAACATTCGATGATCCTCGTATCAATATTGATGTGCTTTCGCGCGTTTTTACTGAACGTGGTTATATTGCAAAAGGTGAATATATTTTTGAAGATAAGCATTTATTTGCACGTCATTTTGAGCATAAATCGGATAAAGATGCACCAAGGGTTTTTATAAGCGAATTAAAAACAAAAGACTTTAGTCCGTTTTTGCAAAATACCGTGTCGCAGATTGTAAATAAAGTTTCACCTGATAAGTTTAAATCGGATGAATTAATCTTTGCAGGTAATATATGGGGAGCTCCCGATTACGAAGCTTATCTGGCCTTACGAAATGAGTCTGAATATGCTGCCTGGGTTTATGTGTATGGTTTCAGAGCAAATCATTTTACTGTAAATATTAATGCATTAAAAAATTTCAATACAATAGAAAAAGTAAATGAATTTTTAAAGGCAAATGGTTTTGTTTTAAACTCATCCGGTGGTGAGATAAAAGGTACCAAGGCTGAATTGTTACAGCAATCAAGCACTCTGGCCGATCATGTTAAGGTTGAGTTTGTTGATCGTATTGCTAGTATTCCTGCTTGCTATTATGAGTTTGCACAGCGATATCCCGATACTGATGGTAGTTTGTATAGTGGTTTTATTGCCAAATCAGCTGATAAAATTTTTGAAAGTACCGATTACTATAAAAAGTAAATTGTAGTATTTGAATTTAAAGAGCTGGTCATTAGATTCAGCTCTTTTTTTACATCAATTTTTCTAAGTTTCATCAAACTTTCTATGGCTTAAACAGTCAAAACTGTATATTTGCTTAAGCGAAACCTCTTTTTATTTTTTTTATTACTATGCGATATTTACGATTTTGTTTTTTGATTTTTATTTTGTTTAGCTTTAATGGTATTGCTCAGGTTAACCTTTTGCAAAACTTTAAAGAGCAGCAATGGGTCGATTCGGTAATGAATAAACTTAGTGTTGAAGAGCAAATTGCTCAGTTGTTTATGATTGCTGCATATTCTAATAAAGATCAGGCGCATGTTGAGGAGATAATCCAATTAATCGAAAAAAACAAAATCGGAGGATTGATATTTTTCCAGGGTGGTCCTGTAAGACAAGCAAACTTAACTAATAAATACCAATTTTCATCAGAGGTGCCGTTACTTATTGCAATTGATGGTGAATGGGGATTGGGCATGCGACTCGATTCTACAATTAAATACCCGAGACAGATGATGCTTGGAGCCATTAACAACGATTCACTTATTTATAGGATGGGTTATGATATTGGGAATCAATTAAAAAGACTAGGTGTTCACGTTAATTTTGCTCCAGTAGTTGATGTTAATAATAATGCAAATAACCCGGTTATTAATGTCCGTTCATTCGGTGAAGATCGCGAAAATGTGAGCAAGAAAGGGATTGCTTATATGAAAGGTCTTCAGGATGCTGGTGTTATGGCAGTTGCCAAGCATTTTCCAGGCCACGGCGACACCGATAAAGACTCTCATCATACATTACCTGTTGTAAATCACTCGCGGCAACGACTCGATTCTATTGAGCTGTATCCATTCAGAGAGTTAATTTCAAATGGTGTTCAGGGTATTATGGTGGCTCATTTAAATGTTCCCAACTTAGAAAAAAACAATACGCCAACTACCTTGTCAAAAAATGTAATTTCACAGATTCTTAAAAATGAATTGGGCTTTCAGGGACTCATTTTTACCGATGCCCTTAATATGAAAGGTGTTGCCGAAAGCAATATCCCTGGCGATATTGAATGTAAAGCACTCGAGGCAGGTAACGATGTGTTGTTATTCTCTGAAAATGTGCCCAAAGCGATCATTAAAATTAAAAAGCTGGTAAAGCAAGGTAAAATTTCGAAGGAACAAATCGAGAGTAGTTGTCGAAAAGTACTGTTAGCCAAATACAGAGCCGGATTAAACAGCTATAATCATAAATCTCAGTATATTCAGACCAGAAATCTAGTAAAAGATTTAAACACGCCAAATTACGATCTAAATAGAAGGAGATTAATAGAATCAAGCATAACAATCATTAAGAATAATAAAAACCAAATACCAGTTTTAAAATTAAAAGGCAAAAAAATTGCTTCCATATCATTTGGCGTTGAGAAGGTTAGTGCATTTCAAAAAACACTCGATAAATATGCTAAGATTGATCATTATTTTGCAAATGGTTTGCTTTCAGATTCCCTTATAAAGGTTCTTTCTAAGTACGATCTTGTTATTGCAAGTATTTATAGTTCATCCATGTATCCATCAGGAATAAATTATGGCGTAAAAAATGAATATATTACTTCTGTAAATGGCTTATCAGAAAAAACGAATGTGATATTAACGGTATTTGCAAATCCGTATAGTTTAAAATCGTTGTCGAATCAAACTAAGATCTCATCAATAGTAATTGCCTTTGAGAATGATGAAACTACTCAAAATATTGCTGCACAGGCTATCTTTGGAGGAGTAACCATTAGCGGCAAATTACCAGTTACAATAAATACAAGCTTTCCTGCCGGATCAGGAATAGATTTAAAAAAAAAGATAAGACTAAAATATAGTATTCCTGAGGAAGTTGGTGTCGATTCAGAAAAACTTATTAAAGCTGACTCAATAGTATTAAAAGCTATTGAACTAAGAGCAACTCCCGGATGCAGGGTTTTAGTTGCCCGAAATGGGGTGGTTTTTTACGATAAATCGTTTGGTTATCACACCTATTTTAATGAAAATCCTGTAACTGAAAATTCAATTTACGATATTGCTTCTGTTACAAAAATAGTGGCTACAGTTCCTGCATTAATGCATT
>JAVEZW010000110.1:0-11182 GCA_034002805.1 Bacteroidales bacterium
TGAATTGTGAATAGTGATTGGATCAAAATAAAAATCAATCTGTTCCCTCTAGGGATTAAGGGCAAAACAGATTGATTTTTATTCTAAATATGTTTTAATTCATATATTGTTTTCAATTGATCTGTCGAACCAAAAATATAATTCCCCGCTACTAGCACATCGCAACCAGCATCAATAATTTGTTTTGCATTTGTTCCGTCAACCCCACCATCAACCTCAATTAAAGCATTTGATTTTTTTTCGACTATCAGTTTTTTGAGATTTTTTATTTTATCCAAAGCATTTGGTATAAATTTTTGTCCTCCAAAACCCGGATTCACAGACATTATTAAAACCAAATCAAGATCAGCAATAATATCTTCGAGTAAATGAACCGGAGTATGAGGGTTTAAGCTAACGCCGGCTTTCATTCCAAGCAATTTAATATTCTGTATGGTTCGGTGTAAATGATTACAGGCCTCGATATGAACCGTCAAAATATCAGCTCCTGCTTTTTGAAATTGCTCTACGTATCGGTCAGGATCAACAATCATTAAATGAACATCGAGTGGCTTTTTTGCATGTTTTTTAATGTATTTAATTACAGGAAATCCAAAAGAAATATTTGGAACAAAAACGCCATCCATAATATCGAGGTGAAACCAATCGGCATCACTGTTGTTAATCATTTCAATGTCGCGCTGCAGGTTACCAAAATCAGCAGAAAGCAACGAGGGAGAAATCAGATGTTTCATAATTTGTAAATTAATAATAGCAAAAATAGATAAAAAAAAGGAAACCGACTGTCTCCTCTTTCTATTAATGTTTGGATATTGATTAACCCAAATAAGTTTTTAATATTTTGCTTCGGGTTGTTTGTTTTAATCGTTTGATTGCTTTTTCCTTTATCTGACGAACTCTTTCGCGTGTGAGGTTAAACTCCTCTCCTATTTCTTCTAACGTATATGGATGTTTGCCGTTGAGTCCAAAATATAGCTTTATAATATTGGCTTCGCGCTCAGTAAGAGAGGAAAGTGTACGTTCTATTTCTTTTCGCAAAGAGTCATTCAGCAAATTACCATCAGGGCTAGGATTGTCATTGCTTAGCAGAACCTCGTACATATCACCATCTTCGCCTTCGGTAAGAGGGGCATCCATTGATACATGGCGACCAGAACTTCGCATGGCATCTTTAATATCAGAAGGTGCAAGCTCAATAGCTTTTGAGATTTCCTCAATAGAAGGTTCGCGCTCAAACTTTTGTTCCAATTCGGACAAAGCTTTATTAATCTTGTTAATCGAACCAATTTTATTTAAAGGAAGTCTAACGATGCGGGCTTGCTCGGCTAATGCTTGCAGAATTGATTGCCGAATCCACCAAACAGCATACGAGATGAATTTAAATCCACGAGTTTCATCAAATCTTTTTGCTGCTTTTATCAAACCAAGATTTCCTTCGTTAATCAGGTCGGGGAGACTTAAACCTTGATTCTGATATTGTTTTGAAACAGAAACAACAAACCGGAGATTTGCTTTAATAAGTCGTTCCAGCGCTTCATGATCTCCGCTTCTGACTCTTCGAGCTAATTCAACCTCGTCTTCGGCAGTTAGCAGATCAACCTTTCCAATCTCGTGTAAATACTTATCTAAAGAGGCAGTTTCCCGGTTAGTAACTTGTTTTATTATTTTTAACTGTCTCATTTTTAGGGTTTAGGTTATATTAAACGCATAAAATAATACGTTATTTTTCAACAAATTGTTACAAATTTATTCAAATATGTTTACAAAACACATTTGGGTTATTCTTTTTTCATTAATTTTGGTTAATCTAGGATTTATTTGATTTTTTTCAAAAAAAAAGTAAACAAGTTTTGGTAATTCTAAGTAAATCTGTAATATTGCATTGATTTTCCAACAAACGTTTTTTAACTCTATTCCTTACGATATATAAATCGTTCAAAATTACTTGTTAAATCAATGGTTATAATAGATTTTGATTAGTTTAGTATAAAATCAATAAATAATTTCCCAAAACATATTCTATGTACGATATTCTTGAATTGAATAAAAAGGTTCTCACCGAGCTTAAAGAGATTGCCAAGCAATTAGATATTAAAAAGTTCGATACCTTAAAAAAGCAGGATTTGATCTATAAAATCCTCGACGAACAGGCAGAAAAAGCTACTATTGAAGTTAAGCCGGATAAAAAGATCAAACCCCGAAAGAAAATAATGGCCAAACCTCAGGAGGAAGAAGCACCTCGTGAAAAAGTAAAAATCATTAAACGGGCTGACAGAAAACTTGATAATCCGGTAAATGAATTTGAAAAAACCATGGCCAGTAAGCACGAAGATTTTTCGTTAAATGCCGAAGAGCCCGAAACTGTTTTCACTCCAACAGAAGAACCCATCGCTCCTGCAGCTGAAACCATCTCTAATGAGTCATTTGTAAGTCCCGAATCAGAAATAGATCGTGATCAGATAAAAAAACCATTCGAAAAACCATCAAAAGATAATTTTCAAAAACGACAGTTTGAAAAAAGACCTAATGATAGAGCATTTGAGTTTGAAGGAATAATAAGCAACTCAGGAGTACTCGAAATTATGCCCGATGGTTATGGCTTTTTAAGATCATCTGAATATAATTACCTTAACTCACCCGATGATATCTATGTTTCGCAATCGCAGATTAAACTATTTGGTTTAAAAACCGGCGATAACGTTGAAGGATCAATAAGACCTCCAAAAGAAGGTGAAAAATACTTTCCTTTAATTAAGGTTGAAAAAATTAATGGTCGTAGCCCCGATTTTATAAGAGACAGAGTTCCGTTTGATTATTTAACGCCACTTTTCCCCGAAGAAAAATTTAAATTAACATCAGGTAAAAACGATAAACTTTCTGTTCGTATAGTTGATATGTTTGCTCCTATTGGTAAAGGTCAGCGAGGATTAATTGTTGCTCAGCCTAAAACTGGTAAAACAGTTTTACTGAAAGAAATAGCTAATGCTATCGCAGCAAATCATCCAGAAGTTTACATGATTGTTTTACTTATTGATGAGCGCCCAGAAGAGGTTACAGATATGGCCCGAAGCGTAAATGCTGAGGTTATTTCATCAACCTTCGATGAGCCTGCAGAACGCCATGTTCGTATTGCAAATATTGTATTGGAAAAAGCCAAACGACTTGTAGAATGCGGTCACGACGTAGTTATACTTTTAGATTCGATAACTCGTCTAGCACGTGCATTCAATACTGTTTCGCCAGCTTCGGGTAAAGTACTTTCAGGTGGTGTTGATGCCAATGCATTACACAAACCAAAACGATTCTTTGGTGCTGCACGTAACATCGAAGAAGGCGGATCATTAACGATTTTAGCAACTGCACTAACTGAAACAGGTTCAAAAATGGACGATGTAATCTTCGAGGAATTTAAAGGTACCGGTAACATGGAACTTCAGCTCGACAGAAAATTATCGAACAAACGCGTTTATCCTGCTGTTGATATCACTGCATCGAGTACCCGAAGAGAAGAATTACTCATTGAAGGTACGATGTTAAATAAAACATGGGTATTGCGTAATTATTTAACCGATATGAATTCTGTTGAAGCAATGGAATTTTTGAGAGACAGAATGCTTAAAACTCAGTCGAACGAAGAGTTCTTGGTTTCAATGAATAGCGAGTAATGTTTAACAACACAATAGATGATAAAAGCGGGAATTTTCCCGCTTTTTTATTTTGATTATTAAGCAGATAGAATATTATTTAAAATTAAAATGAATAGAAGTTGTAAAGGGCTATTTTCAACTGTAAATCTGCAAAAAGTTAGAATTTTATTATAATTTTGTAAGTTCCAAAAACTAGTTAATTATCTTTTAATAAATAAATTAAGGAGTTAGAAATGTCACAAAAAAAGAAATTTATAACATGCGATGGTAACTATGCTGCAGCACATGTTGCGTATATGTTTAGCGAAGTTGCCGCAATCTATCCTATTACTCCCTCATCTACTATGGCCGAATATGTAGACGAATGGTCAGCAAATGGACGTAAAAACATTTTTGGCGATCGTGTTCAGGTTACCGAGATGCAATCAGAAGGTGGAGCTGCAGGTGCAGTTCATGGTTCTTTGCAATCAGGAGCTTTGACTTCGACTTTTACCGCATCACAGGGATTATTATTAATGATTCCAAATATGTATAAGATCTCTGGTGAATTATTACCAGGAGTTTTTCATGTGAGTGCACGTAGCTTGGCTGCTCAGGCATTATCAATATTTGGTGATCATAGCGATGTTATGAGTGCCCGCCAAACAGGTTTTGCAATGCTTGCAACAGGAAGCGTTCAGGAAATTATGGACTTAGCTGGTATTGCACATCTTGCCGCTATTAAAGCACGAGTTCCATTCTTACATTTCTTCGATGGTTTCAGAACATCGCACGAAATACAAAAAGTTGAATATTTCGAAAACGAAGATCTTGCAAAACTTCTTGATTGGAAAGCTTTACAGCAATTCAGAGATAATGCATTAAATCCAGAACACCCAGTTACAAGAGGTACAGCACAAAACCCTGATATTTATTTCCAAAGCCGCGAGGCAGCAAATAAATTTTATACTCCAATACCTGATTTGGTTGAAGAATACATGAAAGAAATCACCAAAATGACAGGCCGTGAGTATCATCCATTTACTTATTATGGATCTCCAGATGCAGAAAACATTATTGTTGCCATGGGTTCAGTTACATCAACAATTAAAGAAGTAATTGATTACAAAATGGCTCAGGGCGAGAAAGTTGGTTTAGTATCAGTTCACTTGTACCGTCCATTCTCAGAAAAATATTTCATGAAAGTTCTTCCTAAATCAGTAAAACGTATTGCTGTATTAGACAGAACAAAAGAACCAGGAGCAAATGGCGAACCATTATATCTTGATGTACGCGAATTATTCTACGGAAAAGATAAAGCACCGATAGTTGTTGGTGGCAGATATGGTTTAAGCTCTAAAGATACTACTCCTGCTCAAATAATTTCGGTGTATAACAATTTAGCTTTACCAGAACCTAAAAACAGATTTACAGTTGGTATTGTTGATGATGTTACGTTCTTATCATTACCATTATTACCTGAGATTAGTGTTGTTCCAAAAGGTACTTTCGAAGGTAAATTCTATGGTTTAGGATCAGACGGAACTGTTGGTGCAAATAAAAACTCAATTAAGATTATTGGTGATAACACTGACAAATATGCTCAAGCATATTTTGCATACGACTCAAAGAAATCAGGCGGTATAACAGTTTCACACTTACGTTTTGGTGATCAGCCAATAAGATCATCTTATCTTGTTGGAACTCCTGATTTTGTTGCATGTCACGTACCTGCATATCTTGATAAGTACGAGATGCTAAGAGGTATTAAAAAAGGAGGAACATTCCTTTTAAATAGTATCTGGGATGCAGAAGAAACAAAGAATCGTTTTCCAGACAGCATGAAAAAGATCCTTGCTGAAAAAGAGATTAAGGTTTATATTATCAACGCAACTAAGATAGCCGAAGAGATTGGATTAGGTAACAGAACCAATACCATTATGCAGGCTGCTTTCTTCAAGATTTCGAATGTAATACCTTACGAATTAGCCGATTCACAAATGAAGAAGGCAATTGTAAAATCTTTCGGCCGTAAAGGAGAAGAAGTTGTTGCCATGAATAAAGCTGCTGTTGATCGCGGTGGTGAGTTGGAACAAATTACTATTCCTGCTGATTGGAAGAATATTGTTGTTAAGAAAGCTGAATTAAGAAAAGATATTCCTGAGTTTATTCAGAATGTAGTTGAACCTATTAACTTACAAAAAGGAGATGATTTACCAGTAAGTGCATTCTTGAATCGCGAAGATGGAACATTCCCTGCAGGAACAACTGCTTTTGAAAAACGAGGCATTGCAGTACATGTACCAGAATGGATTGCTGATAATTGTATTCAGTGTAACCAATGTTCGTACGTTTGTCCTCATGCAGTTATTCGTCCGTTCTTATTAACAGCCGAAGAGGTTAAAAATGCTCCTGCCGGAACAGTTACCATAACAGGAACCGGTGGTACAAAAGAATATCAGTTCAGAATGCAGGTTAGTCCACTAGATTGTACTGGTTGCGGAAACTGTGCTGATGTATGTCCTGCAAAAACAAAAGCATTAGTAATGAAGCCTCTTGAAACTCAATTGGATGAAGATGCTCGTTTTGACTATATGCATAACAAGGTTGGATATAAAGATACTGTATTAGAAAAGAGCAAAAGCGTTAAAAACAGTCAGTTTGCACAGCCATTATTCGAATTTAGTGGTGCTTGCGCAGGTTGCGGTGAAACACCATACATAAAAGCTATTACTCAGTTATTTGGCGACAGAATGATGGTTGCAAATGCTACAGGTTGTTCATCAATTTATGGCGGTTCAGCTCCATCAACTCCTTATTGCAAAAACAAAGATGGTCACGGTCCAGCTTGGGCAAACTCATTATTTGAGGACAATGCTGAATACGGATTGGGTATGCTTGTTGGTGTTGACAAGATGAGAGAAAGAATTTTCGAGAAGATGACTGCATCAATGAATGATGTTGCTGCTGAAACAAAAGTAGCTTTCCAGGAATGGATTGATACTATGGCAAATTCTGACGCATCGAAAAAAGCATCAGACAAAGTAGTGGAAGTTCTTAAAAAAGAAAAACACCCTGTTGCAAAAGAAATTCTCGATTTGAAACAATATCTTGCTAAAAAATCACAATGGATTTTTGGTGGTGATGGTTGGGCATATGATATCGGTTACGGTGGTCTAGACCATGTGTTGGCATCAGGTAAAGATGTAAATGTTTTGGTTGTTGATACTGAAGTATATTCAAATACTGGTGGTCAGGCATCAAAATCAACTCCGGTTGGTGCTGTTGCTAAGTTTGCCGCTGCAGGTATGAGAACCCGTAAGAAAGATCTTGGAATGATGGCTATGTCATACGGATATGTATATGTAGCCCAGGTTTCAATGGGTGCAAGCCAAAATCAATATTTTAAAGCGATAAAAGAGGCTGAAGCTTACCCAGGTCCATCGTTGATTATTGCTTATGCTCCTTGTATTAACCACGGGCTAAATGCCGGTATGGGTAAAACACAGGAAGAAGCTAAATTAGCTGTTGAATGCGGATACTGGCATAACTACAGATTTAATCCACTGTTAGAAGCCCAAGGTAAGAATCCGTTCGAACTTGATTCTACAGAACCAGATTGGAGTAAATTCCAGGAATTCTTAAAAAGTGAGGTACGTTATTCTTCATTAACTAAAGCATTCCCAGAAGATGCCGAAACATTGTTCAAGAGAGCTGAAGAAGATGCTAAATGGAGATATAATGGTTACAAACGTTTAGCCAGCAGAACTCTATAGCAATCAACTATCATACTAATATTAAGAAAGCAGGTTATTGACCTGCTTTTTTTATGCCTTAAATTATTATTGTTTAATTGATTTTAAAGAAACTTATTAAAAAATTAAACAGTTTTATTGAACCATATACTTGCTTACTTGTTTTATTATCTGAAAGAAAACTAAAACACTAAAAGATATGGCTGACTTAACTACCAATTACATGGGATTAAAACTTAAGAATCCCATCATAGCAGGATCATCAAATCTTGCTTTAAACCACGAAAACATTAAAGCAATGGAGACTGCAGGTATTGGTGCCATTGTTTATAAATCGCTTTTCGAAGAACAGATAAACCTCGAATCGGCTAACTTAGAAGATGAGTTAAGCTTTTATGATGACAGAAACGCTGAGATGACAAGGATTTTTCCTCACATGGAGCATTCGGGTCCAAAAGAGTTTCTTTTAAACCTTAAGAAAACTAAAAGCATTGCTACTGTTCCTATAATAGCAAGTATAAATGCTATTTACAAAGAATCGTGGGAAGAATATGCTAAGCTGATCGAAGAAACAGCCGTAGATGCATTGGAAATCAACCTTTACAATGTTCCTAAAAACCCAAACCTCACAGGTCAAAAATACGAGGAGCATCAACTGGATATTGTAAAAACAATTCGAAAAACGGTTAAAATACCCATATCTGTTAAATTAAGTCCAAATTACAGCAACACCCTAAACTTTGTTTCAGAGCTTGATAAACTTAAAATAAACAGTGTTGTTTTGTTCAACCGATTATTTGAGCCCGAGATAGATATTGAAACTGAAAAGAATGTTTTTCCATTTAACTTAAGCAATAAAGGCGATTATAAAACATCGTTGAGATATACCGGATTATTATATGGTACTATTAAATCTGACATTGCTGCTGCATCAGGTATTTATAATGGTGAAGATGCAATAAAGATGATACTTGCAGGAGCAACTACCGTTCAGGTTGTTAGTACGTTGTATAAGAATAAGATTGGTCAGATTACCAAGATTCTTGAAGAACTTACAACATGGATGGATAAAAAAGGATATAAATCCCTAAATGATTTCAGAGGAAAGCTTTCGCGAAAGAACGCCAAAGATCCTTTTGTATATTTAAGAGCTCAATATGTTGATATTCTTTTAAATAGCTCCGAAAATATTTTAAACAAACACCAGATTTAGATAATTACTACTTATAAAATTAAAAAGAAGCAATCTGTTTTAGATTGCTTCTTTTATTTAACAAAAACATGTATTTTATTTTAACCTAACAATAACATCTCCTTTCGAAACATTGTCTCCATGATTAAAGAATATCTCATCTACTTCGCCATCAAATTCCGAAATTATCTCATCGTACACATAATTGCTTTCGATATAACAGATGCGTTGGCCTTTTTTAACACTATTGCCCAATTCAACTGATTTTTCTTCGATAAAATAATTAAAGTTATAAAAGATCTTACCTATATATGGAGACACAATATCTTTTTTACCGGCTTCGGCCTGTTTAACTGCTTTTGCAGGTTTTGCTCCTGATTCTTCTTTAATCTTTTTTAATTCATCATTGAATCGCTTTTTAGCGATACCTGATTTATAATCGCGGTATTGACGATCGTGCATAGCTAATTCAAAGAGTTCCTCATCATCCTGACCAAAATCCCAACCATTGTCGGTCATCTCTTTTCTATATTTATCAAGCTCGTTCGGATAGGCATCTTGTGGAATACCTTTATAAAATTCTTTTCCAAGCTTTTCGGCCAGTTTTAAAATCTCAGGAGCGAGTGTTCCGGGCAGTTTACCTGCTTTTCCCAGAATCATATCCCAGGAGTTGTCGTCAATAATCTCGAATTTGCCTTTGCCCTGTACCTCTTGCATAACATTTATTAAGGCGATATTTTTAACGTACTGGCTAAATGGAGTAACTAATGGAGGGTTACCTAATTTGGGCCAAATGTCGATTACTTCATCAAATAACTTAACCAATAAATCATCCTGTGTTAAAGTATTTTTACCCTGAGCCTCGAGCATTTTATTTAATCCGCTATGAACACCTTTTAAATCGGCCATCATGCTGCCCATCATTCCTCCGGGCAAACCTGACTGAACCAGAAGAGATGAAGTATATCTGTTTTTTGGGTCGATAAAATAACCTAAAAAATCGTCCATAAACTTTTGGGTAAGTGCACGTGCTTTCATGTAAGCTTTCATATTTATCTCGGGCACTTTAAATCCGGCATCTTTAAGCATTTCCTGAATAGTTATCACATCAGGATGAACCATTCCCCACGATAGTGGCTCCATAGCCACATCGATGTAATCAACTCCTGCTTTTGCACATTCGAGCATCGAAGCCACAGAAAATCCAGGACCTGAGTGTCCATGATACTGAACGATAATATGAGGGTATTTCTTTTTGATTTCAGATACTAATTTACCTAAAGTAGATGGGCGACCAACACCGGCCATATCTTTTAAGCAGATTTCATCAGCACCATACTCAACAACCTTATCAACAACATCCATATAATATTCAACGGTATGAATAGCCGAATGAGTGATACTTAATGTGGCTTGAGAAATCATTCCTGCTTCTTTGGCATATTTTATCGACAACTCAAGGTTACGGTGATCATTTAACCCACAAAAAGAACGAGCTATATCAACCCCTTGAGCCTTCTTAACTTTAAACATTAATTGCCGCACATCAGCAGGTACCGGATACATTCGTATTCCGTTTAGTGCACGTTCGAGCATCATTGTTTGAATACCGGCTTCGTTAAACGGCTTAGTCCATTCGCGCACAGCCACATTTGGATTTTCGCCATATAGCAGATTTACCTGTTCAAAAGCACCCCCATTTGTTTCGATCCTCGAAAAACATCCCATATCAATTAAAACAGGAGCTATTTCTTTAAGCTGATCAACACGGGGAACGTATTTCCCCGATGATTGCCACATGTCACGATATACTAAACTAAATTTTATTTCTTTCTTCATAAATCAACTGGCTATTAAATAATAAAAACCTCTCAAAAATAGATAAAATAAAGAACAACAATTATGTTATATAGCTTATATAAAGCATGTTTTATAACTATGGATTTTTTGAAACAGATTTTTAACCTAAAACGAAAGTTATGAAACTCTGACTTCAAAATCCATTTTTTGTTTAATCATTCAAGCAATTTATTCTTTATGGTTCGGTTTAAATCAAAAAAATGTAATTTTACAGCGCAAACTAATAAAATTTATCTTGGGTAGAGTTTTAGCCATTGATTACGGTCAAAAACGTGTTGGATTAGCTGTTACTGATCCTTTACAGATTATTGCAAATTCTTTAGACACAGTTCATGTAAAGGATATTTGGGATTATTTGACCAATTATATTAAAAAAGAGAACGTTGAGAAAATTATTATTGGATACCCAATGCAAATGAACAATCAGCCTTCGCAAGCTGTTTTGTACATTAATCCGTTTGTAAAAAAACTGGAGAAAACATATCCTGATATTTCGATTGAATTGGTTGACGAGCGGTTTACTTCAAAAATGGCACACCAAACGATGATCGATGCCGGATTAAAGAAAAAAGACAGACAAAATAAAGAACTGGTTGACAGAATTAGTGCAACAATAATTCTTCAATCGTATTTAGAAAGAAAAAAATAGTAAAGAAAATGATTTATCCTATTATGATTTATGGCTCACCAGTACTTAGAAAGGTGGCAGAAAACATTGATAAAGATTACCCCGAGCTTAAGCAATTTGT
>JAVEZW010000111.1:0-10907 GCA_034002805.1 Bacteroidales bacterium
GTACCTATATCAATGGCTGCAACAAAATCAGTTTTACTACTCATAATTATTTATCTTTTAGTACATATTATCTGGTTATCAAATTTTAAATTTATTTTGGTGTAATTGTTCCAACCCACTTTATTCAACCCCTTTTCGTAAAATATTCTGAGGTTTCTGAACTTTTTCTCGTAATTCTCTATCGATCCGAAAATTATCTGATGCGCTCCAACACGGGGTATAAGTTCAAATTCGTTTTCGCTGTTAACATAAACCTGCTCAATCTGTGATCGCCAGAATTCATTGTCGCAAATAAACTTACTTAACACATAGAGATCGCAGATAACATAGTTCTTCGGGGTTTCAACATCTCTCTGATCACAAAGAATATCGATGGTTCTGTTTAACTCAAAGTGCTCAACAATATTTCCACTTGCTACCAATACGTGAGCAGAATATTTTCGCGACAACGGCATCTTCTTGCCTTCTTCATCAATATAATAACTTTGTTTTCTTTTATTTATAACTCTGAACATAGGAACACGTTGTGCAATATCGACTCTCACCTCACCATTCGATGTAACATAAACCTCGGCTTTTCTTATTGCTCCGTTCTTTCTAATCTTCTCTTCAATTTCTTGAGTATTTATCTCGCTGATTTTAATACCCATAACACTGTTCCCTTTTTTATTGAGCAGATTTTTTATCTCCTCCTCAGTAACAAACTTATTTTCAGTATCATCAACCAAAAAGACCTTAATATCGTTGCAGACAACACTTTTTCGTTGTTCGCTTGCAAAGCTCATAGCAACAACCAAGTAAGCTATCAATAAACCCCAGATCAATATGTTTTTTACTATCTGCATTTTATTTTAAAAACAACGATTTAATTGGATCAACAAATTCATCAATATCGCCAGCTCCCATTGTCATTAAAACACGTGGTTTCTTTGAACTGAGGATCGTTAGCAAATCTTTTTTACTACAAAGTGTTTTGTGTTTATTCTTAATGTTTTTAAAGATTATTTCTGATGTAACTCCCGGAATCGGCTCCTCACGTGCCGGATAAATATCCAACAAGATTACTTCATCAAGCAAATCGAGGCTTTGAGCAAATTCAACTGCAAAATCTTTGGTTCGTGAGAATAAATGGGGTTGAAAAACACCTGTGATCTTTTTACCTTTAAACAATTGTTTTGCTGATGAAATGACTGCTTTAAGCTCTTCGGGATGATGAGCATAATCATCAATATAAATAATCTTATCGGTATTAATATGAATATCGAATCTTCGCTGAATGCCTTTAAACTTATTAATTGAGTTGAAAATTTCATCATCTTTAACGCCAGCCAGCAAAGCCATGGCAATTGCCGCAACAGCATTTTCAACATTTAGCAATCCGGGGACACCAAGTTTTAGATTTTCAATTTTCTCTATTGGTCCTAAAAAATCGAATGTGTATAACCCATTTTCGAGACGTATATTTTGTGCAGTAAAATCGGCTGGTTCTTTAATTGAATAAGTATATATTTTAATATCATTTCGTTTGGGTAGGGTGAAATCGATTCCTTTTTTAATAAGCAACACACCACCCGGTTCAATTTGTATTGCAAACTGACTAAATGATTCCACTACATTATCGCGGTTATTATAAATATCAAGATGATCAGCATCGACAGCAGATATTACAGCCATTTTAGGGTGTAGTTGCAAGAACGAGCGATCAAATTCATCGGCCTCAACAACCATATATTTACTTTCGGGATCGATTAAAAGGTTTGTTTTATAGTTTTTGGATATACCACCCAAAAATGCATTTACACCAATACGCGATTGACGTAAAAAATGAGCTAACATAGTGCTTATAGTCGTTTTTCCGTGAGTTCCGGAAACAGCCAGACTAAAGTTTTCTTTTGATAAAAGACCAAGAACCTCGGATCTCTTTTTGATTTCAAACCCGTTCGAAATAAAATAATTTAGCTCAGCATGATCTTTTGGAACTGCCGGAGTATAGATTATTAAAGTGTTTTCCTTTTTTAGAAACTCAGCAGGAATCATTTTAACATCATCTTCAAAATGAATTATTATACCCTCTTTTTCTAATTCAGAAGTTAGTGGTTTAGCAACCTTATCGTAACCAGCCACGTTTTTGCCCATTGCTTTGAAATAGCGGGCAATAGCGCTCATTCCAATACCGCCAATACCTACAAAATATACATTATATATGTTTTTTATATCCTGCATCATTTTTGAATTAATTTAATTACTTCTTCGGCAATTGTTTTGGCAGAATCATATAATGCCATTTGAGAAATATTTTTTGCTAATTCACTTTTCTTTTCTAAATCGCTAATCAATTTTAAAGATTCATCCACTAATAATTGTTGAGCCTCTGAATCCTTAATCATAATAGCAGCATTTCTATTTGCAAGTGCCTGTGCGTTTTTAGTTTGATGATCTTCGGCTACATTTGGTGATGGAACCAGTATTACAGGTTTACCAACAAGGCAAAGCTCTGAAATAGTACCCGCACCGGCTCTCGAAATAATGATATCGGCACATGCGTAAGCAAGATCCATGCGTGTAATAAAATCGTGTACTTTTATATTTGCATACCCTTTTGTGTTATTTGCCTCGAGCGCATTTGCATGATAATACTTACCTGTTTGCCATAATAATTGAACCTCAGAAGCACCTATTTTATCAAGGCCAGCAATTATGCTTTGATTAATGGTTCGTGCCCCCAGACTGCCTCCTATTACTAAAATAGTGGGTTTGTTTTGCAATCCGAAATAACTTAATGCCTCATCTTTGCTATTCATTTTATTCAGTAAATCCTGACGTACCGGGTTTCCGGTAAGCTGAATTTTTTCTTTGGGGAAATATTTCTCCATCCCTTCGTAAGCAACACAAATTTTTCGTGATTTTTTTGCAAGTAGTTTATTTGTAACACCTGCATACGAGTTCTGTTCCTGAATTAATGTAGGAATTCCTTTTCGATTTGCCATAAACAGAACAGGCCCACTGGCATAACCACCAACACCCACAACTACATCGGGATTAAACTCTTTAATTATTCGTTTCGATATTTTTAAGCTCTTTATCAATTTAAAAATTACGCTTAAATTTTTTAAAGTAATTTTTCTCTGAAAACCAGCAACTGGTAAACCAATTATTTTATAACCAGCAGCAGGCACTTTCTCCATCTCAATTTTTCCTAATGCGCCTACAAATAAGATATTACAACCGGGATCGATTAATTTTAGTGCATTGGCAATAGAGATTGCAGGAAAAATATGTCCTCCTGTACCACCACCGCTTATGATAATATTTTTACTCATTTTCAATTTCTGTATTTTTTTCTGTTTCCTCTTTAACAGGTTCTTTTCCTTCTTCTTCGATACTTCGGCTAACACTTAAAATAATTCCGAAGGCAAAACCAGTAAATAGTATGGATGATCCACCCATACTTACCAATGGCAATGTTTGTCCGGTTACCGGAAATACACTTGCTGCAACGCCCATATTAATAAGAGCCTGAAAAGTGAGACTAATTGCCAATCCAATTGAAAGGAATGCTGCGAAAGTTTTTTGTGTTTTCCGGACAATAACACCAGCCCGGAAGAGTAAAAACAGATATAAAAACAATACGACCGCTCCTCCTATAAATCCATACTCTTCAATAATAATTGCATAAATAAAATCGGAGTATGGATGCGGTAAAAAGTTACGTTGAGAACTATTTCCGGGGCCTTTTCCAAAAATACCTCCTGAAGCTATGGCTATTTTACTCTGTTCAGCCTGAAAGTTTTCACCGCTTTCGCCGCTAACAAAATTTTCGATCCTATGTTGCCAGGTTGCCACGCGGCCTTTTTTACCAGAAACTACAATACCTGTAATAACCAATGCAACGATAAGTATTCCAACAACTCCTACAATTAACAAATACTTAATCTTAACACGACCAATAAACATCAAAACAAACGAAACTACAAATAACATAAGCGCTGTTGAAAGGTTTGCAGGCATAATTAAACCACAAACCACAACCACTGGCATAACAAGGTTTACAATAAATCCATTAAAATCATCAATTTTATCCTGTCTCATTGACAGAACTCTGGCCAGATACATTATTAAAGCTAACTTGGCCATATCAGAGGTTTGAATTGTGAGTCCAATACCAGGAAGAGTCAACCATCGGGTCGCCTGGTTTAAACTTGTTCCTAACACCAAGGTAATAGCCAAAAGGAAAATGGACAGGTATAATAAAGCCTGAGATAATCGCGAATAATACTTATACGGTATCATGTGGGTAACAAAGATCATCCCCAAACCAAACAACAACAAGGTAAAATGCTTCATGATATAATAGAAGGTATTTCCTTCCTGATACTTGTAAGCCAATGTTCCTGTAGAACTGTAAACAGCAAGCAATGAGAATATTGAGAGTGCAAAAATTACACCCCAAACGACTTTGTCGCCTTTAAAATACTTCGCAAATAGCTCTTTTACTGGCATATTAATCCCAATCCCTTATAAAACGACCTCTATAAATCTTTAACGGCCTGTTTAAACTGACGGCCACGATCTTCGTAATTTTCGAACAAGTCAAAACTTGCACATGCGGGCGACAAGAGAACAGTATCTCCGTTACGGGCCAAATAATAAGCCGTTTTTACTGCATCCGATGCCGATTGCACATCAACCATTGTTTCGACAACATGACCAAACGCCTTATGAATTTTTGCATTATCCTTGCCAAGACAAATAATGGCTTTTACCTTTTTGCGAACAAGCTCAACAAGCGAAGAATAATCATTCCCCTTGTCGATACCACCGGCAATCCAGATTAAACCTTGTGGCATACTCTCGAGCGCATACCACGTTGAATTCACATTGGTTGCTTTTGAGTCATTTATAAACTCAATGCCATGTACCTTAAGCACATGCTCCAAGCGATGCTCCACACCCTGAAAGTTACTCAGACATTCGCGAATAACTTCTTTTCGGATTTTTAGCACCTGGGAGGCAATTCCGGCAGCCATAGAATTGTAAGTATTATGCTGCCCTTTTAAAGCAAGATCAAGTATTGACATAGTAAACTCGTTATTATGATGTTTAATAATTATTTGGTCGTTATTTATAAATGCACCTTCGGTAAACTCTTCTTTAATTGAAAAAGGAAGTTCTTTTGCCTGAATGGTTCTTTTTGCCAGCTCCTGCTGAGTAACCTCATCATCGGCACAAAAAATAAAATAATCGGCTGATGTCTGATTCTGAATAATCCTCATTTTGGAATCGGTATAACCCTGCATTCCATTGTACCGATCGAGATGATCAGGAGTAATATTCATTAAAATGGCGATATCTGCCTTAAAATCGTACATGCCATCAAGCTGAAAACTACTTAATTCGATTACATAATAATCATAATTGCATTCAGCCACTTGTTGCGCCCAGCTCTGCCCAACATTGCCTGCAATTCCTACATTTAATCCGGCAGTTTTTAAAATATAATGAATCAACGTTGTTGTTGTGGTTTTACCATTGCTCCCTGTAATACAAATCTTATAAGCATTTGAATATCGGGCAGCATACTCGATTTCAGAAATCACAGGAATACCTTTTTCTATCGCTTTTCGAACTATTTCAACTTTTTCGGGAATACCAGGACTCTTGATTATTTCATCAGCATTCAGTATTTTTTCGATTGTATGCTTTCCTTCTTCCCACTCTACATTTATTTCGTTGAGTTTAGTTTTATATTTTTCGGCGATTTTTCCAAAATCAGAAACAAAGACCTGCTCGCCATTCTTTTTTGCAAGAATAGCCGATCCTACTCCACTTTCGCCTGCACCTAATATGACAATTCGCTTACTCATTTTTGTTATCTGATTTTTAAGGTAACTACTGTAATTACAGCCAATAAAATTCCAACGATCATAAAACGCATCACGATTTTTGGTTCAGGATATCCTTTCATCTGAAAATGGTGATGCAAAGGAGACATTTTAAATATTCGGCGACCTTCGCCATATTTTTTCTTAGTGTATTTAAAATAACTTACCTGCATCATTACCGAAAGACTCTCAACCAGGAAGATTCCGCATAATATTGGAATCAATAATTCTTTACGGATGATAATAGCAAAAACAGCAATGATTCCGCCAAGTGTTAAACTACCAGTATCGCCCATAAAAACCTGTGCAGGATAAGAGTTATACCATAAAAAACCAACGGTTGCACCAATAAATGCGCTCATAAACACAACCAGCTCGCCCGTAAACGGTATATACATTATGTTTAAGTAATCGGCATAAATGATATTACCCGACAAATAGGCAAAAATACCCAATGTTGTTCCTATGATCGCTGATGTTCCTGTAGCCAAGCCATCTAATCCGTCGGTGAGGTTAGCTCCGTTCGAAACTGCCGTAATTATAAATATTACAATGATGACAAACACAATCCACGCATATCGTTGACTTTTATCACCCAAGAATGAAACCAGGTAAGCGTAATCAAACTCATTGTCTTTAAAAAACGGAATGGTTGTTTTTGTTGATTTAAGATCTTTGGTATACACCAGAATTTCTTCACCTGCGTAATCTCCTTTTTCGATAACCTGGGCTATTTCAGTCGTTTTCTTTTCAGTAATTTTTTCACGAATAAAAACATCATCACTTAAATACAGCGTAACACCAACTATTAACCCTAATCCCACCTGACCAAGAATTTTAAATTTACCAGCCAGTCCTTTTTTATTTTTCCTGAATGTTTTAATATAATCATCTGCAAAACCAATAAGACCAAGCCAAACAGTAGTAATTAACATAAGCAAAACATACACATTGCCCAAATCGCCAAATAATAATGTAGGAATAATGATTGATGCAAGAATGATTATACCACCCATTGTAGGGGTGCCTTTTTTACTCATTTGGCCTTCGAGTCCCAGATCACGAATATCTTCACCAATCTGCTTTTTGCGTAAATAATTAATAATCTGTTTCCCAAAAACCAGTGCGATTAACAGAGAAGTAATCATGGTTGCAGCCGAGCGAAAAGAAATGTACCGAAACACTCCTGCTCCCGGGAAATTAAATTTTTCTAAAAACTCAAATAAGTAATAAAGCATATATCAATCAGTTATATAGTTCGTTAAATAGTTGATTTATTATTTCGCGATCATCAAAATGGTGCTTAACACCCATGATCTCCTGATATGTTTCATGTCCTTTACCAGCGATTAGAATAACATCGCCTGGTTTTGCCAGTAAGCACGCTGTTCTGATAGCTTCTTTACGATCAGTAATGGCCAATACATTCTTCATATTTACAACGTCAACACCAGCCTTCATCTCTTCAATTATTGTTACCGGATTTTCTGATCGCGGATTATCTGATGTAAGGATTACTTTATTACTATTTAGTGCTGCAATATTCGCCATTTCGGGTCGTTTTGTTTTATCACGATCGCCACCTGCACCAACAACGGTAATTACATGCTGATCATCGTTGCGTATCTGATTGATAGCATTTAAAACATTTAATAATGCATCGGGGGTATGCGCATAATCGACAATTGCAGTTATTCCATTTGGCGAACGGTAACTCTCAAAGCGGCCTTCAACAGGTTTCATTTCGCTTAATGCAGTAAGAACCTCCTCTTTGTCGAATCCAAGAAGATATAATGTAGCAAAAACACCAAGCAGATTATAAGCATTAAACCGGCCCACATAAAATGTCCATACATCTCTGTTATCAAACGAAAGCATGCTTCCATCGAAATGACTTTCGATAATTTTTACTTTAAAATCGGCCACCGATTGTAAGGCAAAGGTTTGTGTTCTTGCTTTGGTATTCTGAACCATCACACCCGAATTTTTATCATCGGCATTAACTAATGCAAAACTTCCGGCTGGTAGCTCATCAAAGAATTTTTTCTTTGCTTTAATATATTCAGCAAAGGTTTTATGATAATCAAGATGATCGTGAGTGATATTTGTAAACAATCCACCAGCAAAATGAAGTCCCGAAACCCTTTCCTGATCAATTGCATGCGAACTAACTTCCATAAAACAATATTCGCAACCTGCATTTACCATATCGTTTAGCAGTTTATTAATTTGAACAGCATCAGGAGTGGTGTGTGTAGCTTCTATTGCCAGATCATCGATATAATTTCGAACAGTAGAAAGCAATCCAGATCTGAATCCCAATCGACGAACCATAAGGTAAAGTAACGTTGCAGTGGTGGTTTTACCGTTGGTTCCGGTTATTCCGAACAATTTTAGTTTTCGTGATGGATGATCATAAAAAGCAGCAGCTAATAATCCAAGTGCTTTTGATGAATTCTCAACCTGAATATAAGTAATATCGTTATTAATTTCGGCAGGAATATTTTCGCATATAATAGCTGCAGCACCATTCTGGATTGCCAGTGGAATATAAGTATGTCCGTCGGAAAGTGTTCCCTTAACTGCCACAAACATGCAACCACGGTTTACTTTCCGCGAATCGAATACGATTGAAGTAAAAGGAATTTCGGTATTTCCAATTACTTTTTTAACTGACACTGACTGTAATATTTCGTTTAAAATCTTCATCTACAATTAATTTATTGACATTTGAAGCCATACACTGTTGCCACGCTGAATAACCGATCCCGGAGAAATCGATTGCTGAACAATACTTCCTCTACCACTAAAATCGACATGTAATCCGGCATTTTCAAGAATAAACAATCCATCTTTTAATCCCATACCAACTACGTTTGGCATAAGATTTTTCATAATAGTTCTGTTTTTCAGGGCTATCTCTTCGTTTGTTCGGTTCGTAACAACCCAATCGGTTTTTACACCATCATCATTATATTCAATATCAAGGTGACGGAGCACATATTTTAGTTCTTTATAATAGCTATTCTTAGTATATGGCAACACCGATTCTCCATTTTCAGGGAGTTCCATATCATCAACACTTTCGTGAATTTCGAAGCTTGTTGCATATACCTTGTCGGCAATCTCTTTAAAAACAGGGCCTGCAACGAGGTTCCCATAATACACATCATTCGATGGTGAATTAACAACCACAATACATGAGTACTGAGGATTTTCGGCCGGAAAATATCCTACAAACGAAGCCTGATAGCTTAATCTACCTTGTTCTTTATATCCTTTTCCCTTACGGGCTATTTGCGCTGTACCTGTTTTACCTGCAATTTTATATGTACTATTTTTTAAATTGCTTGCAGTACCGTTCTCCACCACACCCTCGAGCATTGATCTCACTTTTTTGAGTGTTGATCTTGAACATATTGATTGATTGATAATTTCAGGATCGTAAGTTCTTACGGTATTACCGTGGTAGCTGACTTCTTTAACAATTCTGGGACGTACCATTCGCCCATTATTGGCAACCGCATTGTATAAAGTTAAAATCTGAATTGGAGCCATTCTTACTTCATATCCAATAGACATCATGGGAAGAGAAACTCCAGACCAGTACTTATCATCAGGAAATTTTATTTCAGGAGCACCCTCGCCTTTAATATCAATCCCCACTTTACTGTTTAAATTCATTCGGTACAAGCGGTTGATGAACTTCTCCTCGTTACCTTTATAATAGCGGGTAATAATTTTTGAAATACCTACGTTAGATGAAACTTCGAAAATTTCTTTCACGGTAAGCATTCCATGGCCACCTTCTTTCGTATCGATCACTTTTTTATCATAAAACATAATTTCACCCTTACCAGTATTGATCGTATCATCCAGATCGATATACCCATCTTCGAGAACAGCAATCATTGATGCCAGTTTAAATGTTGATCCAGGCTCAGCGCTTTCGCCAATAGCATAATTATATGTCTCTTTATATGCTCCACTGCTGGTTTTTTCAAGATTTGCAATTGCTTTTATCTCACCTGTTTTAACCTCCATTAAAATTGCAGAACCGTGATGAGCATTATGTCGCGACAGTTGTTTTCTCAATGCGTTTTCGGCAACATCCTGAATATTAACATCAATGGTAGAAAGCACATCCATTCCGTCTTTTGGCTCTACTTCGTTACCATCGTTAACAGGCATCCACACATTACCCGGAAGACGCTGCATAAGCCGGATTCCATTTACACCACTCAGTTCTTCATCAAAAGCGCCTTCGATACCCACAACATTGCCTCTTTCGCCCTGTGTAGTATAACCAATAGTTCTTGAAGCAAGACTGGCATGAGGTTGAATACGCATATTTGTTTGGATAGGCATAAATCCACCTTTGTTAGCACCCAATCGAAAAATAGGAAACTTCCTCATCTCCTTAAGCTGAATATAACTAACACGGCGTTTAAGCAAATGATAACGCTCACCATTTCTACGTGCTTTAAGAATTTCGTTTTTATATGCTGATGCAGGCTTATCGCGAAATAATCTTGATAAGCAAAGCGCCAGAGAATCGATCTTTTTGTTAAACATATAACTATCCATACCAGTGCTTCGGGTATCCAGACGTATTTCGTAAAAAGGCACTGAGCTGGCAAGTAATCGGCCATCGGCATCCATTATATCGCCTCTGTTTGCTTCGATGGTAATATCTTTCAGGCTAAGAATCTGCGCTTTTTCTCTCCATTTTGGACCTTCGATAATCTGCAGATATAAAACCTTTGCAAGAATGGCAATACCAAGTAATAGCATAAATACATATACTAAACCAACACGCCATACTATTTCTTTTTTTAAAGACATCTGCAAAAATTAGTTTACAACAATCTTTTTTGGAGGCACCACCGATTCTTCCAATTCAAGACCTCTTTCCTTAACCTGTTTCGCAACTTCTGATTGTTTGCTGATAAGCATTAGTTCTGCTGCAACGGTAATTGATTCGGCTCTTAAATCGTTTATTTCTTTTTGTAATTCAATATTTCG
>JAVEZW010000112.1:0-10591 GCA_034002805.1 Bacteroidales bacterium
ATGGTTCGGCCAATTTTGTTACCTTCGATAACATTTCCGCTGACGAAATACTCGTAACCCAAATAATTTTTAGCATTTTCAAGATCACCATGTACTAAAAAATCTCTTATTTTTGTAGAACTAATTGATTCATTGTCGATTAATTTAGCATCAAGCTTTTCAATTTCAAATCCAAAAGTTGCTGAACATTGTTTTAAGAACTCATAACCACTTTTTCTGTCTTTCCCAAATTGATGGTTATAACCAACAACTAGGTGTTTTACATGTATTTTATTAACTAGATAGTGTTCAATAAATTCACAGGCGGTTAACTGAGAAAACTCCTTGGTGAAAGGAATAATAATTAAATGATCTATTCCAGTTTGTGAAAGTAAAAGTTGTTTTTCCTCGATGTTATTAAGTAGTCTTAAGTTTTCAATATCTTTATTGAGTACAATTCTGGGATGAGGCCAAAGAGTAAGAACAACTGATTCACCGTTCTTTTCTTTTGCCAACAGATTTAATCGGTTTAAAATGCTTAAATGGCCAAGGTGCACGCCATCAAATACTCCAATAGTAAGCACTGGATTTTTTATCGCAAGGTTCTCAAGTGTGTTATGAATTATCACAAGTTTCTTGGTTTAGATTGTAAAAATATAAAAAATAAAACATTTCTAAATATTCCACCATTAGGGTAAAAATTTGTAAAATTGCATCTTGAAACCAAATATAAGGCGAATGAAAAAAGCATTAATAGGTGTTTTTGTTGGTTTAGTAATTTTATCTTGCAAATCGCAACCCGATTATTTTACCGTATCGGGAACACTCAATAATGGAGCGGGCGAAAAGCTCTATTTCTCTGAATTACAAACCAATAAAATAGCAATACTTGATTCTGTTATTTTGGAAAATGATGGAAAATTTAGTTTTAAAGGCACAACCCAAGAGCCTAAGTTTTATGCTATAAGAACAACTCCCAATAATTACATTACATTAATTATTAATCCTTTTGATCAGATTATTATTAAAGGTGATGCTAAAAATCTTAGTTCAACATATACTGTACAGGGTTCAGATGAATCAAATAAAATTAGGATTTTAAGAAACCGGTTAACTGAAAGTTCTCGAATGCTCGATGAAATTGGATCTGATTTTAGTTCGTATATTGGGAAACCAGAATTTAATAAAATGAAAGATTCTCTTTCGAAAAAATCCTTTCAGGTAATTAATGATCATAAAGATTACACAAAGCAGTTTGTTGTTCAGAATAAAAATTCACTCGCAGGATTAATGGCTTTATATCAACAGATAGGAATGCGTCAATATGTACTTGATCCTAAAGTTGATATTGCATATTTTGAGATGGTTGATTCTGCATTGACCCGATCGTTACCAAAGTCAGAAGCTGTAAAAGCCCTACATGCTCAAGTGATTGAGGTAAAAAGGCAGCTAAACTCCGAATTTGAAATAAATAGCAGGGTTGGAATAGGAGCTGTAGCACCTGAAATTGCGTTGCCTAATCAGGATGGTGATACAATCGTATTATCTTCGCTAAAGGGGAAAGTTGTGTTAGTAGATTTTTGGGCTTCGTGGTGTAAACCATGTCGATTAGAAAACCCGATACTGGTTAAGAACTATGCAAAATATCACGAAAAAGGATTTGAGATTTTTCAGGTTTCATTAGATAAGAGCAGATCAGCCTGGAAATCAGCAATAATTAGCGATAGCTTAAACTGGACGCATGTAAGCGACTTGCAATTCTGGAACTCAGCACCTGCTAAAGTATATTATGTTCAATCGATACCAGCAAATTTTTTACTTGACAAAAATGGTCGTATAATTGCAAAAAATTTGCGTGGTGATGCTCTCGAAGCAAAACTTTCAGAATTATTTAAGTAACTTCGTAATACTTAATGTAAAGGTTTTGAATTCGATTGTATTTAAGTGTTTGATTTAAAATTGAATAAATGAAAAAAATAGCTCTACTTATTCCAATAATTATCTTGTTTTTTATTTCATGCAATAATAGCAAGATTGAAATTAAAGGAACAATTACTAATGGCGAAGAATCTGAAGTATCGTTTAAGGAGCTCCTTGTTGACGGAACAAAGGATATTGAAAAGATTAAGCTTACTAAAAAAGGAACATTCAAAATTAAAACTGAATCAGATATTCCACGGTTTTATTATCTTGTTCTTTCAACCGATAATTTTATAACTTTACTTCTAAACCCAGGTGATAAGGTTGAAATTAAGGCTAACGCCACAGATCTTAAAAATGCACAGATAATAGGATCAAAACAGTCGCAGCAATTACAAATGCTAACCGATAGGCTAAATACTACAAAAAATACACTTGACTCGCTGACTTCAGAATATGTAAAATTTAGTAACGCTGATATTTATGAAAAAAACATTGCTAAATTAAATCAGGAGTATTCCGGAGCAGTGGATAATTTAAGAGATTCGTCAATTGCTTTTATCCTCGAAAATCTTGATAACATGACCTCTATCATGGTTTTGTACCAGAAAATTGATGATGAGAATTTCGTGCTTTATAAAAATCGCGATTTGCAGTATATCAAATTAGTTTCGGAAGCCCTGGAGAAAAAACATCCTGAATCACCTCATGTTAAAGCTCTTGTTGCCGACAGAGAGAATCTGTTTAAAAAGTATAATCAGGTTTTGACTCAGAAAAAAGTTGAAGAACTAGCCAAAACAAAAAAAGTCTCCGGAATTCCTGATATAACTCTGCCGGATAATAAAGGAGATTCGATTTCATTAACATCACTAAATACCCGATATAAATTACTTTGCTTTTGGGCTACATGGAGTCAGGAAAGTATTCAGCAAAACTTACAATTAATAGATTTGTATAAAAAATACCATAATAAAGGATTTGAAATTTATATGGTTTCGCTCGATACAAAAGAAGATGCATGGAAAAAAGCAGTTCAGTTTGATCAATTACCATGGATAAATGTGATTGACATAAACGGACGAAACTCATATTTTGCAAAGGTTTATAACGTAAGAACCCTTCCGACAAGTTATTTGATTAATAGTGATGACGATATAGTATCTGTTAATCCTGGTATCAAGGAGATAAGCAGCACTCTTGATTACGCTCTTAATTAATAGAATTGAACAGGCCAACGAAAATATATTTTGCTTCCGATATTCATTTAGGTTTACCAAACTATGAGGAAAGCCTGAAACGTGAAAAGCTATTTGTAAAATGGCTTGACGAAGTAAAAACCGATGCGTCTGAAATATATTTGTTAGGCGACATTTTTGACTTTTGGTTTGAGTATAAACGCGCAATTCCAAAAGGGTTTACACGATTTTTGGGTAAGATTTGCGAAATTACCGACTCAGGCATTCCTGTTCATTTTTTTATTGGTAACCACGATATGTGGATATTTGATTATCTGCCCAAAGAAACAGGGGTCATCATTCATAAAGAACCTATAGTTAAAGAATATTCAGGTAAGCGGTTTTATATTGCTCATGGCGATGGACTTGGACCAGGAGATTATTTGTACAAATTATTAAAACGTATTTTTGCGAGTAAATTTTCGCAATGGCTTTTTGCCAGATTTCATCCAAATTTTGGGTTGTTCATTGCAAATGCCTGGTCGTCGCACAACAGATACTCCCGAGAGACAAAACCTTTTGAAGGAGAACACAAGGAATGGTTAATACTTTATTCCCGAGACCTTTTAAAGCATCAGAATTTTGATTATATGGTTTATGGACATCGCCACATACCTATGGATTTTGAGCTTACTAAAAATAGTCGTTATATTAATCTCGGTGATTGGTTAAGTCATTTTACATTTGCCGTTTTTGATGGCACAGAAATGGTTCTGAAGAATTTTAAAAAGTAATTTATGAAGAAAATCCAGAGGTTGGCTTTATTAATTCTCTCTTTTTTTGTTATTTATAATTGCAGCGATAACAAATGCAATCAATCTGTAGATGTTAATCTTAAAGCAGAAGTGATCATTAAAGATATGTCTTTAATTAATAGCGAATTCATTAAGGACCTATCTGTTTTTTCTCCAGATTGGATTGATAGTGTTCATTATAATTCTTCTGGTTATTTGCTTGAGTTATCTCCTTTTTCTGATACCTCCATATTTATTTTTACAAGCCAGGGATTTTTAGATACAGTGTGGGTATTATCCAATAGACAATTGGTTTTGCTTTCGCAAGAGTGTGGATTTGTAAATAATTTTGCAATCGATAGTGTTTGGTATTCAACTAATAATATTGATTCATTGGAATTGATTAACAAAAATCTTACAGCACAAAATGATGGGCATTTTAAGATATATTTTTAGTTTTATTTTTGTACTGGTATTCTCCTTTCAACTTTTAGCCCAAAAAGCAGAAGAAAAGAAAGACTCATGGAAAATTACCGGTATTAAAGCTGGATTGGATATTGGCCGCTTTTCATCATATCTTTTTAAACCAGAACAAACGTCATATGCTGGTTCTATCGATATTGGGTTTAATAATAAACAGTATTTTGTTGGCGAAATAGGATATTCAGAGATAAACCTCGAGAGAGAAAATTATAATTATCAATCGAACGGTATGTTTTATAAGGTCGGGTTCGATTATAATATGCTTAAAAAAGTACCAACAGATTTTTTAGGAGCTGGATTGCGCCTTGGTTATAGTTCGCTCGAACATTCCGCAAACAATATAAATTTTACCAGCAGTCATTTTGGAAACTATTCTTTTGAGCAACAATCCGAAACAAACAAGGCTATTTGGTTTGAAGCCTCGTTCGGAATAAAGGGCGAAATATTTAAAAACATTTACATGGGATGGTCTGCAATACTAAAGGTTAAGATAAGTGGAGGCAAAAATGATAATTTTCAACCCTACGACATTCCAGGATACGGAAATGCAACAAAGGCAATTAGTCTGGGAGCCAACTACTTTATTTATTACCAGATTCCGTTTAATAGAAACTAATTATAGTAACTTTTGAGTTTCTGTTGAAAAAGTTCTTTATTGGTTTCGTTGATCTTTTTGATAATATCAGTAATAATAATTATCCTGTTTTCAACCTCCAGCGGAGAGAGATCTTTTTCTTTAGCAAATACGATTTTTTCAATATGATACCCATTTTCATTAAGGATTAATGCAACTGCAGCATTAAAGTTATCAAAAATAACCACTGAAGGTAGTTGGTTTTCGGCATATTTGGTAACCGCTTTTTGTACCATACTTTTAATGTACTTAATTTGTACTTCGCCCAGGTAATTCGAACCAACCAGAATTCTTATCATATCAATTTTGGCTACATCTCTTTTATTCCCAAATTGTTTCATTTTTTGGTATTCCTTTTCAGTGGTTTTAAGGAAAAGATTAACAAAATCGGTAGGTAAATCATTAATATGCCCCAGACTTTTTTCTGATTTTTTAAGCTTATATTCTTTAATAGCTTCATTTTGATTTGTCGGAACATAATAATCCCATTTTCGGGTTCTTTTATAAGATTCAGTTACAGGATTCGGTTTCCATTTGCTTTCTGGTCGTTTCATCAGAGGAGCAGTAATGCTCAGGTTATCTGTTTCTAAGGCAAACAGCAAACAATTTACAAAATGAATCCATCCACCACCTAAAGAATTATGCAAGGCACTCCATAATGTCTTATTCGTATTTTGAATTTGTAAAGCGCTTGTATCATAATCAGAGCTATACTCTTTTTGTTTTAGTTTATCGATAAAATCGTTGCTTAACCTTACCGGATAATAGGTAAAATCATTGTTTGTGGAGTCGTTTAAAATTTGACTATGTGGTAATTCTTTAATATCGAGGATGTAATTTGAATCATTAGAAAGTTCAATATAGATTTTTAAATCCTTTCCCCAACTCATTCGTTCTATTAGTATAGGTTCACTTTTTTGTTGAGAGAAGGAGGCTGTAAGCAGAAAAAACAAACTGAATAAAATAAGAAGGATTTTTTTCATGATTTTTTTGCTTTTTAGGTCTTTTAAAAGTACAACTTTTTTTTAGTTTTTAAAAAAAGCAAAAAGAAAAGACTCAGCTTAATGGCTGAGTCTTAATATGTAATTTAACAATTGATTTAATCTTCTAGCATTATTTCAAGCATTTTTATTGCAGCAATTGGAATTGAGGTTCCGGGACCAAAAACACCTGCAACGCCTGAGTCATAAAGGAATTTGTAATCCTGTGTTGGAATAACACCACCAACGATTACCATTATATCTTCACGACCAAGCTTTTTAAGCTCAGCAATTACTTGCGGAACCAACGTTTTATGACCTGCAGCTAATGATGAAACACCCATAATGTGCACATCGTTTTCAACTGCTTGTTTTGCAGCTTCGGCTGGTGTTTGGAATAATGGACCGATATCTACATCGAAGCCAAGATCGGCATAGCCGGTTGAAACTACTTTTGCTCCACGATCGTGGCCGTCTTGTCCCATTTTTGCAATCATAATACGCGGCTGGCGACCTTCTTTTTTGGCAAATTGCTCTACCAGTGCTTTCGCTTTATTATAATTTACATCATCTTTTGATTCTGACATATATACTCCTGAAATTGATCTTATAACTGCTTTATATCTTCCGGCATGTTTTTCGCATGCATCTGAAATTTCGCCTAGTGTAGCACGTTTTTGTGCTGCAACAACAGCTAATTCCAGTAGGTTCCCTTTTCCACTTTTAGCGCATTCCTCAATAGCTTTAAGTGCAGCCTGAACTTCAGTATTGTTTCGCTCTGCTTTAAGTTTAGCTAATCGTTTTAATTGCGCTTCACGAACTGCAGTATTATCAACGTCCAAAATATCGATAGGATCTTCTTTTTCAAGTCTGTACTTGTTGATACCTACAATGGTATCCTTTTTAGTGTCAATCCTGGCTTGTTTACGCGCCGCAGCTTCTTCGATACGCATCTTTGGAATTCCTGTTTCAATTGCTTTAGCCATTCCACCAAGTTTTTCAACTTCTTCAATTAAAGCCCAGGCTTTGGAAGCTATTTCTTCTGTTAGCTTTTCTACATAATACGAACCAGCCCAAGGATCAACAGCTTTGCAAATCTGGGTTTCTTCCTGAATATAAATTTGTGTATTTCGTGCAATACGAGCTGAGAAATCGGTTGGCAAAGCAATTGCTTCATCAAGCGCATTGGTGTGAAGCGATTGAGTGTGTCCTAATGCAGCTGCCATAGCTTCGATACATGTTCTGGCAACATTATTAAATGGATCCTGCTCAGTTAAACTCCATCCTGATGTTTGTGAGTGAGTTCGCAATGCCATCGATTTTGGATTTTTAGGATTAAACTGTTTTACCAGTTTTGCCCAAAGCATACGTGCAGCCCGCATCTTGGCAATTTCCATAAAATGATTCATTCCCACAGCCCAGAAAAACGATAAGCGAGGGGCAAATGTATCGATATCCATGCCTGCATTAACACCAGTTCTCAAATATTCTAATCCATCAGCTAAAGTATAGGCTAATTCAATATCAGCAGTAGCACCGGCTTCTTGCATATGATAACCGGAAATACTTATAGAATTGAACTTAGGCATATTTTTCGAAGTGTATTCGAAAATATCAGCTATAATTTTCATTGAGAAATCAGGTGGATAAATGTATGTGTTTCGCACCATGAACTCCTTTAAAATGTCGTTTTGGATGGTTCCGCTAAGTTGATCTAAACGAACACCTTGCTCCAGTCCGGCAACAATGTAAAATGCAAGAACAGGAAGCACAGCTCCGTTCATTGTCATGGATACCGACATTTTATCTAATGGAATCTGATCAAACAGGATTTTCATGTCAAGTATCGAATCAACAGCAACTCCGGCTTTTCCTACATCACCAACAACACGCTCATGATCTGAGTCGTATCCACGGTGAGTTGCAAGGTCGAATGCAATGGATAACCCTTTTTGTCCGGCCGCTAAATTTCTGCGGTAAAATGCATTTGATTCTTCGGCTGTTGAAAATCCGGCATATTGACGAATTGTCCAAGGTTGCATTACATACATGCTTGAGTATGGTCCATGAAGAAATGGTGCTAAACCTGCAGCATAGTTCAAATGCTCCATGTTCTCCAAATCTTCTATGGTATAAGCATTTTTTACTTTTATCTGCTCGGGAGTATTCCAGCTGGCCTCAATGCCTTTTTCCTTTTCCCAGTCTTTGGCAGAACTATAAGCCGACTTGGGAAAGTCTAATGGTATATTTGTAAAGTTTGGTTTCATATTTTTTATTTTAGATGTGAGATTTGAGATATGAGTATCAAGATAACCTCATGTTATTTCTCAAACTATAAGTCATTTTTTGTATTTCTTCTATATCTTTTATAATTACTTCATATTTTGATTTTGATAAATAATCAAGATCAACAGCAAGAATAAGTAAAGTTTCAAGTTCAAAACAAGATCCATTTGCAATGTCCAAAAATCGGCCAAAATCATTATCAGTATTTCTGCCAGCTCCCTCGGCAATATTTGCAGATATTGAAATACTTGCTCTTCTTATTTGGGAAATTATACCAAACTTCTCATCGTCAGGAAAATCTTTAAGGATATTATAAATTTCCTTAACCAACTTTCTTGCTTTCTGCCAAATGATTAATTCTTTAAAATTATGCATCTGTTTCTTGTCTTGATACTAATATCTTGATACTTGTGTCTTGTTATTAAATTCCTAGCTCTTTTTGAAAATCTTGAAGTGTTTCAATCAAATTCGATTTCATATGAATGAAATGCTTTATTCCTTTTGATTTTAACTCTTCAATACTTGCAGGATATCCTGCAACAACTGTAATGGCTTTTCCATTCAGCTTTTCTAAAACTTCTGGAGCAACAGCAGGATATTCATCGTCAGAACTGCAAACTACAACAATACTTGCTTTTTGATCAAGTGCTGCTTTTACACCTTCATCAACGGTACTGAAACCAAGATTATCGATGATTTTAAATCCAGCGCAGGCAAAAAATCCAGATGCGAAACCTGCTCTGGCTTTACGCATCGTAAGATCACCAATAGTTAAAAGAAATACTATGGGAGTATCTTTTTTCTTATCGGTTTTTATGCGCAGCAATTCAATTTGTTCTGCACCACGATAGGGCTTGATCGGCTCTGCAATTGCATCAGCTCTTTTGCTGGTCTTTGAAGTAATTGCTTCGGCAGTAATTTTTGCATCCACTTTTTCTAATGCATTTGGATATTGATTTGTTCCTAGTAAAATCTCGCGGCGTGATGCAATATTTAAATTACGCTTATTGGCTGTTTCGGTTACTTTGCCTTGAATAAATCCAGCTTTAAATGCCTCAATATATCCGCCTTTTGATTCAATTTCCTGGAATAACTTCCATGCATTTTCAGCAATCGAGTTGGTTAATGTTTCGATATAATAAGAACCGCCAGCAGGATCAACAATTTTATCAAAATAAGATTCTTCTTTTAAGAGAATTTGTGTGTTTCGTGCAATACGATCTGAGAAATCAGTTGCTTTTTCGAATGCATTGTTAAATGGAGTTACAGTTAACGAATCAATTCCAGCTATGGTTGCCGACATTGATTCGGTTGTTCCACGTAGCATATTTACATATGGATCGTAAACAGTTTGGTTCCATTTTGATGTGGTTGCATGAATGATCATCTTTGCAACTTCTTTGTTTTTCGGTTGATAAGCATCAACTATTTTCGCCCAAAGCATTCTGGCTGCTCTGAATTTGGCAATCTCCATGAAGTAGTTCGAGCTCACACCAAAATTAAATTTTACGTTTTGCGCAACGGTATCAATATCTAAACCCTTTTCAGTTAATAAAGTTAAATACTGATTACCCATCAATAATGCAAATCCAAGTTCCTGAACAATAGTTGCTCCTGCATTGCAAAACATTTCTCCATTAACACCTATTACTCTGAAGTTAGGTAAATCGTTGGCATTTACTATAAGTTGTTTTGCTGACTCAAAAACTTCATCCTGTGTTTTACAAAAATTGCCATTTGTAGATAAGTGAGCAAGAGGATCAAAACAAACAGATCCTTTTATTTCGTTTTTATTGATTTTTTCAGATTTAGCTTTGGCATTCAAAAAATCAACGAAAGGATGTGCGGTTGCAGCACCCATAATGTTAAGTTCGATACTTTGAACATGAATATCCTTTAATAAGGTCTCAAAGTCCTTATCAGAAGCATTTTCCTTGCCTGTAAAATCAAAACCAATAGAATCAACTCCTTTCATTAAAACATCGAGAGCTTTTTTGTTGGCTGCTGCAACATCCGTTGCATCAATATTCTGACGAACATACCAGCAATTGCATTTCGATTTATTTCCACGAACATAAGGAAATTCGCCCGGAAGATATTTTACATGTTTAAGATTTTCGATATGTTCAGCACGATAATAGGGTCGTACACTGAATCCTTCGATAGTGCTCCATACCAGTTTTTTCTCGTAATCGGCACCTTTCAGATCTTTAATGATCTGTTCTTCCCACTGCTGTGTGGTAATGGGAGGAAATTCTTCGAACAATTTTATCTTTTTTGTTTTGTCTGCCATAACAAATTGTTAAAGTTAAATTTTTGCAAAATTAACTCATTTAGCAT
>JAVEZW010000113.1:0-10575 GCA_034002805.1 Bacteroidales bacterium
GCACTAATAATTAAAGTGTCGCACTTCGACTAGCTCAGTGTGACACTTTAATTTAACCTTTATGTTTGTCACTTTTTTATTATTCAGTTTTCAAGTAATCTTTTTGGTTAACAAGCTCGCCCTGTTCATTATACATTTTCCAAACACCGGTTTTATTGCCATAGTTATATTCCATTTCATAACGCAGGGTACCATTTTCATCCCAGATGAACCACTTACCATGTTTGCGGCCGAAAAAGAAGTTTGCCTCAGCCAACTTAACTTCGAGTTCATTCCAGGTAATCCAGGTTCCATGCATTTGCCCAGTATCATAAGAGCGTTGTTCATTTTTGATTCCATTTTCGAAATAAATATTGGTAATTCCATCTTGAATACCTTGTTTTAGGGTTATCTCGATACGAATTTTTCCACTATCGTAAAACTCTTTATAAATCCCGGTATATGGCTGATTGTTATTATCAAGATAGATACCCTTTTCGTTTTGAAGTATTTGTGAATATCCAACTGTAATTAAAGCGACCAGTATGTATAGTGTTATTGTGATTTTTTTCATTTGATGGTTTTATTAAATTATTATCTATTTTTTGTTATAATGGTTAAATAATTATTCTAGAATTTATATAGTAAACTTAACACAAAGCTTATACCTTTTTCTAGTCTGTTAAAATACTGATCGTTAGCTTTATAGGATCTAAAAACGGATTCTTCATTGCTATTTAGTATATTCTGTATTTTATATCCCAAATCAACCCCATTTTTGAACGATTTAGAAGCATTGAAATTCAAACTATGAAATGGTAAGGTATAAATATCTGGTCGATCGGCGATCCCAACGTATTGCAAGGTAACACCCTGAACATTATAGTAAATACCTGCTTCAAATCCTTGCCAGAATCCTTTTTCACCACCATCATAAGTTAAACCACTGTTAATAATATATGGCGATTGACCAGCCATTTCTCTGTATGTTTTAATCTCTTGACCTGTTCTTGCATTGGCAAGTCGCGATTCGTATTCGGTTTTACTTAATTCGATTTTTGATTCGATATACGATATATTTGAACTTATACTTATATTTTCCATCGAAATAAATCCAAGATTTTTTCTAAATTCAACTTCAACACCATAAACTTTTCCATCTCCAACATTTCGTGGTTGAAAAGAACCCTCCTGTTTCACATATTGCACCATTTCAATTGGGTTTGTGAAATGTTTGTAAAAGCCACTTACAGATATTGTCTGAGCTTTTTCCATAAACAATTCCCAACGCAAATCAATGTTTTGAATATCGGTGCTGGTAAGTTTTCCATCCCAATATTCAACACCCGAATAATCATCTTTGTCTGGAAACAATCCTCCAATGAAAGTTCTACCACTTACCGGATCAAAAATCTCGGCATACGAAAGCTCTTTAAAAGATGGTCGTGCAATAGTTTTAGAATACGAAAACCTAACATTTTGATTCTCTGCCAGACTATAAATCAAATTAAGTGTTGGAAATACTTGAAAATCATTAAGAACCTCATCATTATTGAGAACAATTGTTCTTTGCTGGTTTGCTCCAGTATATTTCTGAATATAATTTTCGGCACGAATACCGATAATTGCCTTTATCTTTTTAGATAATGCTATTTCTCCTGAAATATATGCAGCTGCATATTGAACATTCGAATTAAATTTATTTGCATTATTTGGAAAAAAGGCAGCTTCGTATGTAGTTCCTTCGCCAGCCTCACCATTATAGGGCCATAAATTTTCCGAAGCAAATATCTCATTAGGATCACCAGTTAATGGAATATCACCTCTAACATTAATTGCATATTTTAAAATCTCGAAATCGCGCTCTTTATAAGTATATGCACCACCAAATTTCAAAACTGATTTATTATTAAACAACTTAAATTCTTTTGTAAGATGAAGTACTCCTGCCAAATTAAATTCATTCAGGAAACGCCAAATTCTTTCAGGAAAACCTGACTCAGTATTAATAACATAGCCACCTTCATCGGTAACATAACGGGTAAAGCGTATATCAGGATCTTCAATTTTTGATAAAGTTGGAGAAAGCTTCCATTCCACGGTCCATTTTGAATCCAATGGTTTATGTTTACCATCTAATAAAACATTTGTTATTGATCGCTGACTATAATCGAGGTTATGTTGAAAGCTTTCGAAAATACTACCTTCATCCGAACCATAAAAATCAAAAATACCAGCCTTGGATTCACCATTTTGCAGATGAACAATATTTAACCTGTATTTTGAGTTCTTTGTTTTAACCGCAAAACCAGCCAATCCACTTAGCAACACATCGCTAACACCATAATTACCAACCTGATATTCTCTTTGCTCCATCTCATAAACGTCCGGATTTCCAAGACCATATTTACCAAATTCTGCATTTTCGTAAAATTCTGTTTTGCTTTTATAAGAAAGAGCTATGTTGTAACCCAATGTATATTTATCGTATGCTTTTTGGTTGCCAAAAGATGTTCCAAAGCTATAATCCATAAAGCTGGTTTGTTTGGTGGCTGCCATTGTCGAATTAAAATTACCTAATATTTCTTTATAGCGAATAGCTTTTTCTCCTTCGGGATTTCCAACCACTTCGGCAAAAAACGGAATATCGGATGAGGCAGGAATAGCTCGTGTTCCATCATCAAATCCAAGGAAATCTGTATTTCCACCTTCGTACGTAAGATAATCCTGATTAAAATGATAATTAGGATTATAACCAGCTGAAAATGAAATTTCTCCTTTTCGTTCTTCGGGAAAATCTTTTAGCTCAATATCAATAATTCCTCCGGTAAAATCGGCCGGTAGCTCTGCGCTAAATGACTTATGAACAATGATATTATCGATAATGTTAGTTGGAAATATATCTATCTGAATAGTGTTTCTGTCAGGATCCAAACCCGGGATATCTACTCCGTTTAAAATTGTTTTTGTATAACGGTCACCCAGTCCACGAACATAAACATATTTACCATTTGCCACTGAAACACCAGTAACGCGTTTTATAGAAGATGCTGCATCTGTATCACCTGATTTTCTAAGACTTAAAGCTGAAATACCATCAAGCAGATTCGGCGACTTGCTTTTTATAGCCATCATGGCTGTTTCGGTATTTCGAACTGCTTTTGCAGTTACTACAACACTTGCAATCTCTATTGATGCTTCTTTTAAGCCAATATCTTTTAAAAGAGTTACTTCACCCGATTTAACAGTTAAGTTTTCCAAAGTAACTGTTTCATAGGAAATAAATGAGATTCGCACATTATAAACACCCGGAACCACTGATAAATTGAATTTACCATCGAGATCTGTTGTTGTTCCTTGTGCAATTTTTTCGATGTAAATCGTTACACCCGGCAGGTATTCACCAGTAACTGAATCAAAAACAATTCCTCTTATTACGCCATTTTGTGCATTTAAAAGAGAGCTTAATGAAATAAAGATGATACTTATGATAAATTTTACGCTATTCATATTTTTAAAATTCATGATCTATAAATAATTATACTCGTGGGCCTTTAGCCCACGTGCATTTAACATCTCTATGATTTTTATATGTTTTATTCTAGAATCCACTTAATTCTCCTGCTACATCGGCCCATGACCAGCCAATAAACTCAGATTTATCAACACCAACAGTACTTGTAGTAACTGCAGTAACAAATGAATCACTTCCGCCTTTAAAGAAATCAGTAACTAAAGTTGATGTGGGCAAAGCAACCTGAAAGTCTGCGAATGTGCATGTAAAATCAGTAGGTAATTGATCAAAATCCTGACCTGCCTTAATACCTGTGAAGTAAATATTATTCATATCTACATAAGAGCTTGCATCTAAATCAACTAATCCTTCTGCGTCACCGGCATATACTGAACCATTTTTAATAATATGTTTAGCTACCATTGTACCTTCTGGGCCATCTAATTCAAAACACTCATCACCTGGGTTTATTACGATAAAATTATCTAGTGTTCCTCCCCATGATTGGTCAGTATCAATTGCATCATCACCGGCATTCCAAACAATGGCATTTGTAACATTAACGGTACCACCAAACCATTCAATTCCGTCGTCCTGATTAGCAATAACCTCTACATACTCAATCGTTGTTCCCGAACCAACACCACCAAGTGTTAAACCGTTGATTTCGTTGCCTTCGCCAATATTTGCTCCACCATGACGAATTGAAACATATTTAATTACACCTGAGTTATCAGTTGCGTCTGTGCCACCGTATAAACCATTTTGATCTGATGCAGGAATACCTTCGATTTGAACTGATTCGGCATCGGCAGAGATTGGAGCCTTACCTAAAATTAATAATCCACCCCAAAGACCATTTAATTCAGGATCAAGGTTTGGACTAACAATTTGCCCAGGTTCAATTTCATCAGCAACAGATGTAAAAATAATTGGTTGTGTTGCTGTTCCTTCTGCCATTAACTTTCCACCACGGGCAACAATTAAAGCAGTTGCATTTTCAGCTGTTCCTGCCTGACCTTTTACTATAACACCAGGTTCAATAGTTAAGGTTACACCATTAACTACAGCAATACGACCTGCCAGAATATAAACATTTCCTGTTTCCCATGTTGTATTGTTTGTAATATTTGCCGAAACAGTAAATTCTGTTTCAATGATAGGATCGTTATTTTCATCATCATCACAAGATGTAAATCCAATAGTTAATGCTGCCAATATAACAGCGGTCATTTTTAAATAATTTTTTTTCATGTTTTTTTGTTTTATAAAGTTTAGTTTGATTTCAAATTTTTACAATACAAAAAAACAACACATATCTATATAACATATTACGGTAGTTTTAACTCTCGATTAAGAAAAGCAGGTTTTAGTCAGCGATTTAACAGATCCTTAACAATGAATTAAAAATAATTTAGGATGGCTTATTAAAATATATTGTAAATTAGCTAATTGAATAATTTTAACATTACGTTGATGGAAACCACTAAGTACAAAATTCTTCTGGTAGATGACGAACCAGATATTCTTGAATTTTTAAGTTATAATATCGAACGTGAGGGATTTGAGGTACATACAGCCCAGAATGGTAAAGAGGCAATTGAAATTGCACGAAAAGTAAAACCCCATCTGATAATACTTGATGTAATGATGCCCGAAATGGACGGTGTGGAAACATGCGATGCCATAAGAAACGATCCAGTAATAAAAAACACCATTGTTGCTTTTCTGACGGCCCGAAGCGAAGATTATTCTCAGATTGCAGGATTCGAAGCCGGTGCTGATGATTATATTGCAAAACCGGTAAAGCCTAAAGTACTAATTAGTAGAATAAAAGCACTATTAAAAAGGTATAAGATCGATGAAAAGCAGAGTAATTTAACTAATACCAGATTTGAAAGTAATTCGGGAATAATCATTGATCGCGAGAAATACATCGTTATTAAAGATAAAAAAGAACTCGATTTACCAAAAAAAGAATTTGAACTACTGGCATTATTATTTTCGAAACCCGATAAGGTTTTTACCCGCGATGAAATTTACTCAACCGTTTGGGGCGATAGTATTATTGTTGGAGACAGAACAATCGATGTTCATATTCGCAAACTACGCGAAAAAATAGGCGATGAGCATATTAAAACTATAAAAGGTGTTGGATATAAATTTGTGGACTAACAAAAATTTTATCATATTAAAAATTTAAATCCGAGCCCATCGTAGAATGTAGGAGGTTATCAAAAATTAAATACAAAAAAGAGGCTTTGAGGCCTCTTTTCATTTGTTCAAAACACCAATTATTAACTAATCTTTGATATCCTGCAAATCGTTAAAGTCGCGTTGTGCTTTTACAAGATTTATTGATTGAAGTAAGAAATTCTTAATCTCATTTAATATCCCTAAATATAAAATACTAATCTTAGTTCCAGACTCCTGATTTTTAATTCGCTTAACTTGTTTTTTCCTGCATTCAGTTAACTTATCAAGTATAATCTGTTGCTTTTCAATAAGATCTGGAATATTCTCGAATTTATTTTTCTCGATTGTTTCAATTATAATTCCAAACAGATCTGAGATATCGGATTTTATTTCGTTTAGTTCTTTTACCTGATCGGGATTCAATCCTTTATGATTATTATCGATATGCTCGTAGCTTGGATTAGAAATAAACGTAAGTGCATGCGCCATTTCTCGCAAATAATCGATAACCTGCACATAATATGGGCCTGTTTCAATTTCCTTTTCGCTTATTTGCAATTTTAAGAGCGTATGATGAACATTTGCTTTCATGTTCTTTGAATCAACGTTCAATTCATCAACCTCTTTACATACCTTTTTGAGTATTTTCCTATCTTCTTTTGTTAATCCAATGATAGTATCGTTAAATACCTGAATAACGGATTTCAACATATTTCGAACTTCAAGAGAACACTTTTTATGAATATCATCTACCTGAAGATCTTCATCTTCCAGTTTTTTAATTTTCGATCGTGCTTTTTCACGTTTTAAAAATACCAGATGCGTTCTTAATGCAAGGAAAACAGCCAGTATTATCAAACCAATTATTGCAATAGTGCCTCCTTTGCTAATTAACAGAGCTAATAGAAAAGCAGAAGTAAATGCTACAAAGGCTGTAAAGAACCATCCTCCAATTACTGTAATAACTCCGGTAACTCTATAAACAGCACTCTCTCTTCCCCATGCGTTATCGGCTAATGAACTACCCATAGCAACCATAAACGTTACATAAGTTGTAGAAAGAGGAAGCTTTAACGATGTACCAAGAGCAATTAGTGCACTGGCAACAGTTAAATTTACTGATGCTCTGATTAAATCGAATGATGGGGCATCTTTTTGATTTTTTATCTTTTTTTGGTAAGCGGTATCATCAAACCTTTTATTCATCCACTTTTTTACAGGCTTGGGTATAACACGATCTACTCCATTTCCAAAATCCATCGCTAATCGTACAATAGATCTTGATAAAAGACTTGACCCAAAACGCTCGTTACCTACTGCCTGTCTGCTTAAACTAACTTCAGTTTCGGTAACTTTTTTTGCTTTACGCGAAAACCAAAGTGCAAAAACCATTATTAATCCAGCAATTAGAAGAATTATTGTATCTGTCTTTATTTTTCCCTCAAGTGCTGTCATCATAAAACTATTTGGATCTGCTCCGGGTTGAGAGTTAAATGCCATAAACGACTTGAATCCTGCAACGGGCGCACCAACAAAGTTAACAAGGTCGTTTCCTGCAAAAGCAAGAGCCAACGCAAAGGTTCCAACCAAAACTATAATTCTTAGGATATTAAATCGTGTAATCCAGTAAAATACCTGAAGGATAATTGTCCAACCAATGAAACTATAAAGAACTAGTAAACTAGTATTATTATGAATCCAGTCGGTAACTTCGGGTGATAATAAAGTCGATCCCTTTGCACCCTTAATAACAATAAAATAAGTTATGGCAGTAATTGATAAACCTCCCCAGATAGCACCAAAATACTTATAAGTTTTTTCGTAATTAAAAGAAAATACCAACCGCGCAATATACTGAATGATTGTTCCGAAGGTAAAAGCTATAATTACAGAAACTAAAATACCTGAAATAATCGCCAGGGCATTTGCAGAATTAATATAATTCGACATAGCAGACATTTCAATACCCAGGGTATTTATTTTTATTATCGCAACCGCTACTGCAGCACCAAGCAATTCGAAAACCAACGAAACCGTTGTTGATGTAGGCAAACCCAATGAATTAAACACATCAAGCAAAATAACATCGGTAATCATTACAGCTAAGAAAATCACCATAATCTCAGAAAATGCAAATTGCCCGGGATAGAAAATACCTTTTTGAGCAACCTCCATCATTCCTCCCGAAAAGGTTGTACCAATAATAATACCTATACTGGCAATAATTAAGATGATGTATCTTGGTGCCACCTTTGCACCAATTGCCGAATTTAAAAAATTAACAGCATCGTTGGCTACACCAACTATTAAGTCGGAGATGGCCAGTGCGAATAAAATAACAACGATTATCAGATAAAAATTTTCCATATTCAAAGTTTTTTGTTGATGCAAAATTAGGGTTTAACATACGGTTAAATGCCTTTTGGCTATTAAAGATTTATTAAATTAATGTTAAATTAATGTTAAGAATTAAAATTAACACTTATCCATGCAATTGTCAAGTTATTTAAAATAGGGTATTTGATTTATAAATATTTTGTTCTATATTTATATTTACAGCTATTGAGATTAGCCAGCAAGAATTATAGGTTGATTATTTTGTTTTTAACCAAATAAAAGTAATTTTATCTTTAAAATAGTTTTAGCTGGTTTTAATTACCAAGTTATTTATTATCTGAGATTTGATATGAAGAGCTATGAAGTAATAATTAATCATAAGGGGCCGATTGATCTCACGGTAATTGATACTATTCTCCTAAAGCTTAAAAACTATATTCAGGATAAAAACCTCGATATTGTTACCCGAAAAAGACTTTATACATTGGCTGTTGAATGCTTAGACAATATTTATAAGCATGCCGACAAAACCGAACATAACAGCACACTAACCTCTGAGTTTCCTGCCCGTTTTATCATTGAAAAAATTGGTGATGATTACATGTTGCATACAGGAAATATCATTTTTGATGTGAATAAAGAAAAAATCACCAATAAAATAAATAAAATTAACAACCACGATCAGGAGGAGATTAACAAATTGTATAAAAGAGCTTTAATGCATGCCGAAATTTCCGACAAAGGAGGTGCCGGTCTTGGATTAATTGTTATGGCCCGCTCAACTGGTCATAAAATAAAATACGATTTTGAAAAAATAAGCGATAAGTTTTTTTACTTTGCAATGCAGTTAACACTAAAAAAATAATTCATGGTACTATGAAATCTATTAATATCCCGGCAACAGAAAAATCACCAAAAGTTGTTTTTGAACCAAAAAAACAGTTTTTCGAAATGGAAGGAAACTCCAGACCCGAAAATGTTCGCGATTTCTTTTATCCTATTATCGATACACTTAAAGAACATTTCGACGGAATAATCAAAAAAGCAACTAAAGCCGAAAATGAACCAGTGTTTAATTTCAACTTTAAACTCGAATATTTTAATTCAGCTTCTGCAAAATTTATTTCTGATATTTTGGTCATCGTAAAAAGCTGCAACGATAATAATATTCATATTAAAGTAAACTGGTATTTCGAAGATGGTGATGAGGATATGAAAGAAGTTGGTGAAGACTTCTCGGATATGATTTCTTTTCCCTTTAATTTTATAATGGTTAAACGCTAAAAAGTGACTTTTCAACGAAAATATGTTTTATAGAAATAAGGTTGTATGGATTACAGGAGCCTCTTCAGGAATTGGAGAGGCTTTAGTTTACGAACTAGCCAGGCAGTTTGCAATAGTTATAATTTCATCAAACCAGCAATCGGAGCTGGAGAGAGTGAAAAATAATTGTGATAATCTAAAAGCGAATTGCTTTATAAAGTATTTAGATGTTACCAATGCTGCAAATATCAACGAAATAACTAATTGGATAATTCAAACCTTCGGCCGCATTGATGTTTTAATAAACAATGCTGGTATAAGTCAGCGATCACTGGTAATTGAAACGCCTATCGAAAACGACCGCAAAATAATGGAGATCAATTACTTCGGATCGGTTTTACTTACCAAAGCCGTTTTACCACATATGATTAATCAAAAATCCGGTTATATTGCGGTAACAAGCAGCATTTCGGGCAAATTTGGGTTTCCTTTACGATCAGCATACGCCGCTTCTAAACATGCATTACACGGTTTTTTCGAAACACTTCGGTCCGAAGTATATGAACATAATATTAAGGTACTCATTGCTTTTCCGGGAAGAGTACAAACCAATATCTCGTTGCATGCATTAACAAAAGATGGCACTCCGCATGGAAAAATGGACGAAGGACAAAGTACCGGAATTACTGCCGAAAATTGTGCTAAACAATATCTTAAAGCAATCGAAAAAGATAAAAAGGAAGTTTTAATCGGATCCACAGAACTATTAATGGTATATATACACAAGTTTTTTCCCCGATTATTTTATAAATTAGCCCGAAAAATTAAACCAACATAGTTTAATCAAACAACTTAATAATGGAAAAATTGATTACTGGAATACAGCAGATTGGTATTGGTGTTCCCAATGTTTACGAAGCATGGAAATGGTACAAAGAAAACTTTGGAATGGATATTCGTATTTTCGAAGATAATACGGTAGCTGAATTAATGTTGCCTTATACAGGAGGCAAACCACAAAGAAGACATGCAGCCCTGGCAATGAACATTTCTGGTGGTGGAGGTTTCGAGATATGGCAATATTCCGAACGAGTGCCACAAGCTCCATCATTCGAAATTCAGATTGGTGATTTAGGAATAAATATCGCTAAAATTAAAAGTCCTGATGCTCAAAAAGCATATACTGATTTTAAAGCTCGTAACTTAAATATTCTCGGAGATTTCTATAACGATCACTTTTTCATAAAAGATTTATATGGTAATATATTTCAGGTAATTAACGACGA
>JAVEZW010000114.1:0-10291 GCA_034002805.1 Bacteroidales bacterium
TATTAATTACTATAATAATTACAGAATCAAAGCTAAACTAAATGGACTAAGCCCGGTTATGTTCCGAACTCAGTCCAATTAATTTTTATTTATTAATCCGTCCAACTTTTTGGGGGCAGATCAAAACCGGGGCTTTCTTTTTGTAATAAATCAAATATTATTCCGCTGTACGTAAACTCATAATATCGCGGTCGAACATATACAAGTTTTTATCACCTAATAAATTCAATTTGTCGATTATTGCCTGAGCATTTTTTTCTTCTTCCATTTGCTCAGTTACAAACCATTGAATCCAGTTCTGAGTTGCAAAATCATTTTCTTTAATTGCACTAGCCAGAATATCATTAATAGATTTGGTAATGAATTGTTCATGTTCCTTAACCTGTTCGAACATTTTTTTAATACCATCAAACTTTACAGGGGGTTTGGCAAAAGCAGGAACAATAGCATGTCCACCACGCTCATTAATAAAGCTTACAAATTTAAGCATGTGCATTCTTTCTTCTTCAGCCTGTGCATATAACCATTGCGATATTCCTTCAAAACCTTCTTTCTCAGCCCATGAAGCCATAGCCAAATAAAGGTTTGATGAGTATCCTTCTTTTTCAATCTGATCGTTCAGTGATTTTTCAATTTTTTTTGATAACATATTTTTAATTTTTTATGCCTCTGAAAGGCAGGTTAAACATTTTTTAACTTTATACTGTAATAACAAAGCTAAACAAATATTGTTTAATTATTCAAAATCGAGATTAAACTCTTGCTTTAACCTTCCAAGTTCTTCGTTTTTCGAAAGCAGGTGTTTAAATTTTTCCTCAGAGGTATAAAGTTTACTTTCCTGCACCGATTCGTCCATTAGCAGCTTGAGTTCAATTTTCGAATTCTTAAGTTCAACTCTTAAAAAATCAAGTAATTCGGCACGTATGTCGTTTATTTTTTCTTCCTGTAGATTATTATCAATCTGAAAAGTAACAGTGTGCTCACCTTCAAGTTTAGGCTCCTTTGAGGTCAGGGTATTGAAGATTCTAGGTTTGTCACCTAATTTATCTGAAAATTGCTGCCATTTATCAATCAGCTCTAATTCTGAAAACGATTGATTCTCTATTGTTAATTCAGTTTTCGGTGATTCTAAAACTTGGTTCTCAGTAATTTCTTCTGATTTGGTAGCTTGCTGACCGGCAAGTTTATCTTTTATCGAAAACGAAGCAATATGATTCGACTTTGGTATTGGAATATCTACTTTATTAACACCGTTTGTGATTTTCTTTATGGCTTTTTCGGTACGCCAGCTTTGATCGTTTAAATCATCCGTTTTTTTTTCAGGTTTGATTTCAGGCTCTGGCTCAGATTCTATTGAATCAGAGTTTTTTTTTTCGCTGGTTACATTACATAACTCAATCAACGCTAGCTCAACGTGTAATCGTTTATTCCGGCTAATCCTGTAATTAAGATCACATTTATTGGATATTTCAAGTGCCGAAAATAAAAAATCTATGGTGATTGCTCTGGTTTGTTCCTTATATTTTTCGCGTATATTTGCACCAACCTCAAGGAGTTGAAGAGTAACTTCATCTTTTACAACTAATAGATTTCTGAAATGCTCGCTTAATCCCGAAATAAAATGATGAGCATCAAAACCCTTTTCTAAAATCTCATTAAAAGTAAGTAATGAAGCCGATAAATCATTTTTGAAGAATGCATCAGTTAACTTAAAATAATACTCATAATCGAGAACATTCAGGTTTTCAATTACTTTCTGATAAGTGATCTGATTACCCGAAAAACTTACTACCTGATCAAAAATAGAAAGAGCATCGCGCATGGCGCCATCAGCTTTTTGTGCAATAACATTTAATGCATCTACTTCGTATTCAATGCCTTCTGTTTTTGCGATATGCTCAAGATACGATACAGTATCATCAACTTTTATCCGGTTAAAATCGAAGATCTGGCAACGGGATAAAATAGTCGGAATAATTTTATGTTTTTCAGTTGTAGCTAATATAAAAATAGCATGAGCAGGAGGTTCTTCAAGGGTTTTTAAAAAGGCATTAAATGCTGAAGCAGACAACATATGAACCTCATCAATAATATAGATACTGTATTTTCCAACCTGAGGTGGTATTCTCACTTGCTCAATCAGATTTCTGATATCATCAACAGAGTTGTTTGATGCTGCATCGAGCTCATGAATATTAAAAGAACGGTTTGTATCAAACGCTTTGCACGATTCACATTCGTTGCAAGGTTCATCGTTTTCAGTAAGATTATTACAATTTATTGTTTTTGCAAAAATACGTGCACAAGTTGTTTTTCCAACACCACGAGGTCCGCAAAACAAATACGCATGTGCCAGTAATTTATTTTTTATAGCATTTTTTAGAGTCGTTGTTATAGAGTGCTGACCAACAACTGATTTGAAAGTTGCGGGGCGGTATTTACGTGCTGAAACAATGAAATTATCCATTGGGTTTAATTAATTTCTTTTAAGAATTACAAATTTATACTTTTTGGACTAAAAATTATCTAATCAGCTAAATTGTGTTAAAAAGTTATTCACATTTAACAAAAGGAGCATTTAAATATTAGAATTGAATTAAAAAGACTGTTTTAATTAACAAATCAGGATTAAATTCAATAAATTAATGAATCAAATCTTTGTAAAAAATAAAAAATAGTCTAATTTTGCGGCTCATTAAATTAATTATTATTTATTTAAAAACAAAAGTGTTATGATGAATCATTACGAAACCGTTTTCATTACAACTCCCGTTTTGTCTGATCAACAGATGAAGGAGACGGTTGAAAAATTCAAGAACATTTTGGTAAATAATGGAGCCAAAATAGTTCACGAAGAAAATTGGGGTTTGAAAAAACTCGCTTATCCGATTCAAAAGAAATCGACTGGTTTCTATTATTTAGTTGAGTTTGCTTCAAATGGCGAACTAATTAACAAACTTGAAACTGAATACCGACGCGATGAACGAATTATCCGTTTTTTAACATTTAAAATGGATAAATATGCTGTTGAGTATAGTGAGAAGAAAAGGTCTAAAAAAGAAACTAAAGCGGAGGAATAAACAATGTCACAGAATCAATCAGAAATCAGATACCTTACCCCCCCAACCGTTGAGGTAAAAAAGAAAAAGTATTGCCGTTTTAAGAAAAACAAGATTCGTTATATTGATTATAAAGATCCTGAATTCTTAAAAAAATTCGTTAACGAGCAAGGTAAAATTCTACCTCGTCGTTTAACCGGAACTTCTTTGAAATATCAAAGAAAAGTAGCCAAAGCCATTAAAAGAGCACGTCATCTTGCTTTGCTGCCATATGTAACCGATATGTTGAAATAACCAGTTGGAGGAAAAATAATGGAAGTAATTTTAAAACAAGATATGCCTAATTTAGGCAATGCAAACGATATTGTAAAAGTAAAAGATGGATACGCAAGAAACTTCTTAATCCCTAAAGGCTTTGCAATTACTGCTACACCTTCTGCAAAGAAAATTCATGCAGAAAACTTAAAACAAAGAGCTCATAAAGAAGAAAAAATTAAAAACGAAGCTCTTGAAAATGCTAAAAAACTTGAAAAAGTTTCATTAACTATTGGTGCTAAAACTAGCTCTACTGGTAAAATTTTCGGATCAGTTAATACAATTCAGATTGCTGAAGCCTTGAAAGAAAAAGGCTACGATATTGACCGTAAAAATATTACTATTGCCGAAGATCAGATTAAAGAAGTTGGTAAACATAAAGTTACTGTTAAACTTCACAGAGATGTTAAAGTTGAAGTATCAATCGAAATTGTTGCTGAATAATCAGGAACTGATATATATAATTAAGGCTGCCTTTTGGCAGCCTTTTTTTATGATTATTTTACGGCGATTGTCTCAATCTCAATAAGTGCTCCGAGTGGTAATTTTACAACTCCATATGCAGCCCGTGCTGGTGGATTTTCTTTATAGTACTCACCATACACTTCGTTCATCGCTTTAAAATTTTCCATGTCGCTTAACAAACAGGTTGATTTTACAACATTAGAGTATGAATATCCCGCTGCTTTTAATATGGCTCCAATATTTTCCATTACTTGTTTCGTTTGTTCTTTTATTCCTTCTGGCATCTGACCTGTAGCAGGAATAAGTGGAATTTGCCCTGAAATATAAAGTGTTCCATTAGCTTCAATGGCTTGACTATAAGGCCCGATTGCCTTTGGTGCCGATTCGGTAAATATTACTTTTTTCATAATTGATTGGTTTTGATTAGATTTTATAAGTACAACAAATTTAGCTTAATTTGCTAACCTAAAAAATTATTATGAGAGTTCTTCTGGTCGATAACTATGATTCATTTACTTATAACCTCGTGCATTATATTCAGCAATTTGCTGCTGAAGTAATTGTTAAAAGAAACGATTGTATTGATTTGAGTGAAGTTGAGAAATTCTATAAAATAGTTTTTTCTCCAGGTCCTGAATTACCCAAAGACTCACCAATAATGTTTTCTATTCTTGATATATTTAAATCAACCAAACCCATTTTAGGGGTGTGTTTAGGTCATCAGGCTATTGCAGAGTATTTCGGAGCCAAATTAGTTAATATGCCCGAAGTGCATCATGGCAAAGATATGGAAACATCCATATTGATCAGAGATTACATTTATAAAGATGTAAACCAGAATTTTCGATCGGGAAGATATCATTCGTGGGTTGTAAGCAGAACTAATTTTCCGGAAGAACTTGAAATTACTGCTACTGATAATTATGGTGATATTATGTCGTTACGGCATAAAAAATACGATATAAGGGGAGTGCAGTATCATCCCGAATCAATAATGACCGAATGTGGAATTGATATTATTAAAAACTGGGTTTTAGAGGTTTACTAGTTTATTGGTGAAATAGTAAAATGGTAGAATGGTGAATTGTGAAAACTAGAAGCTGGAAGCTAAAAGCTCTTGGCTCATAGCTTAAAATTGATAATTGATTATAGGTTTTCCTGCCAGGTTCTTTTCTTAGGTAGTTTTAAAAAGTCTTTTAGTGTTGATGATTTTACGTTAATCTGGAAGTTATAACTTTGCATTCTTCCTACAGGAATCCAGGTAAAACTCATTTCCCAGCAATGTAAATCTCTGTGCAAACTCAAGCTTGTTGATGATAATTCTTTATTAGTAATATCGTAGTTTGTTCTGAAACTTATTTTCCAGTTCTTGGTTAAACTAAAATCACCTGACAATCGGATTGTTTGGGTAATATTTTTTTGGAGTAATGGTTTAGAGTAATTATAATTATACCCAACGCTTAGGTTCCAGGGTATATCAAAATCAACATAACCGATTACTTCGCGCTGATATTGCTGGTATGAAAGATCCTGTTCAGTTTCATCAGTTAAAGCTTCACCCAAGTTTTTTTCATCGTTCTGTCCTTCTTTTTCGCTGGTCTTTGAATTAAGGTTAAAATCAACCGACATATTGAAACTCTCAAGTCGTCCGATACGTTCAAAAAAGTTGCCGTCAGTAACATTCCAGTGAAATTCGTTGTAAATCCTACGGGTTGTTTTATCTAAAGCATAAGGATCAACAGAAGCATTTACGTTAATATTTACTTTATCTTTAAACAAAGTAGTCCGCCCACTAATACTTATTGCACTCCAGTTTAATGAATCAGCAAAAATATTATAACCAGAAGAAACCCTCAATCCATCAATCAATTTTATCTTTCGTGTGCCTGTCACTGTATCTTTGTTAGATCGCACTTTCATTTCCAGGTTATTGTTCAAACCCAACGCAACAGTTCCCGATTGACCCGGAGTGGCGGGTAATCTGTATATCCCATTAGCAAAAATCGAATATTCGGTGGTTCTGTCAACTCCAGTTATTGAATCGCGGTAAGTATAGGTATCATAATAATTCTCTACCATGCTACCCAAATCGGGGCGATAGGAAATGCTCGCTGATGGTGTTATCACATGACGGATAGCCACAATTTTTGCTTCAGGATTTTTAAATGAATACATACCATAAATATTTGGACCTACTCCCAGGGAAATCGAGGGTGTTACCATCTGAGCATATTTAATGGTTGGTATTGTATCCGTAGTTTCTTTATAATTTACTGTATCCCAATCTTTTTTGATGAAGTTTGGATATAAAATACCAGTATATTCAACCTGGGGTGTTAAATTGAAATACTTTAATATTTTAATATTTGTATTAATAGGTATATTGTGTTGAAATCCGTTGTCAAAATCGCTAATGGTAGTACCATGAAATAACAATGAATCAGCAGTTGTAATCCTGTTTTCGAGTTTCGATTTATAAGAAACCTCAATGTTTTCGTACCATTTTAACTCACCTGATGATTTTTCTTTTCTGAATGGATATTGACGATCCATATTGAAAGCTAAAGTTGGTAAAGCCAGATTTACGATTTTTGATTGAGAGTTCTGCGAATGAGTTAATTGAGTGGTAAGTCGAAAGGGTACTTTACCGGTCCATGATTTTGAATAAGAAATACTTGAACTTTTAGTATTGGTATTTAAATCGTCAATAGTTCTACTGTTATATTGTTCGTAAGTGTGAGTGCTATAATTAACTCTTGCACTAAATGAGGAGTTAGGATTTGCCTTGGCATCCTGAGTGTGATTCCAGTTTATGCTGTAATCCTTTGATTTTAAATAATCGGGTAATCCTTTTTCGCTTTTTTCAAATTCGTTGTACGAAAAACTAAAATTACTATTGAATTTATATTTTTTAACAAATCGATATCTTAATTCTGTTCCCCACGAACCCTCAGAAAAAATATCTGCAGTAACAGCCAAATCCATTCTGTCGCTTATTCCAAAATAATAACCTCCATCCTGTAAATAAAAACCACGGTTACGTTGTTCACCATATTTTGGAACGATAATACCCGATGATTGTTCTTTCTGGCTTGGAAAAAATCCAAATGGAACAAATAAAAACTTAAGTGGCAAATCCTGTAAAACCAAATAGGAGTAACCCGAAATTATTTTTTCGCCCGGAATAACCTTTGCTTTCGACATAGATAAGTAAAAGTGCGGATGATCAGGATTGTCGCAGGTAGTGTACTTTCCATTTTTCATCAGAAAGTTATTATTATCAAGCTTTTTAGTATATTGGCTATGTAAAAACCCATCTTCTTCTTCAGTAAAAACCTCCTCAATGTAACCTTTCCCCGTTTTAAAATTGTACCGAATAGTTTTCGCGTCGTACTTACTTCCTTTTTCAGTAAAAACGGGTTTCCCGATTAAATTACCCAAACTATCTTCTTTACCATGGGCAAAAACAATGTTATTCTGCTGGTCGTATTCAATATAATCAGCTTCGAGAGTGATTTCGCCATATTCAACTTTTGCCTTATTATAGAGGTAAACCATTTTTGAATCGCGCGATAAAACAATCGAATCAGTAGCTGAATAGATAACTTTGGTTTCGATCGGGTTATTCGATTTCTTTTTAGATGTAGTAGTGTCTTTGGGTTGGGTAAAAATGCTGTCTGGTATACTTATTGTATCGGTGGAATTTTGGGGTACATTTGTTTTTATCTCTACTGATTCATTTTGTGAATATGAATTCAATGGAGATATTGAAAACAAAAGGAACGAAAAAACAAGTACCCTTAATTTAAAAAACAATATTATTATGCTATTTTTGTGCAAGTAATTAATTTTAAAGCTTCAAAACTAACTAAAATATTATATACATTATAGATGAAGATGTATTTTGTCGATAAATTTTTTAAACAAAAAAAATACCAATTTTTAAATTGTTTGTTTTTAATACTATTTATCTTTTTATTTTCAGCTACTTATGGTCAGGAAGAGGAGATGTATTCATTAAGAACGGTTGTTATCGATCCTGGTCATGGTGGTTTAGATGATGGCACTTCGGGTAAAATATCAAAAGAAAAAGATATTGCTTTGGCAATTTCGCTTAAAGTAGGTAATCTGATTAAAGAAAATATTCCGGGTATTAATATTATTTACACCAGAGATTCTGATGTTTTTATTCCGTTAAATGAGCGTGCAGATATTGCAAACAGAAACAATGCTGATTTATTTATGTCGATTCATTGCAATGGAAATACTAATATAAATGCATCAGGAACAGAGACATATGCAATGGGATTGCATAAATCAGAAGGAAACCTAGAAGTTGCTAAAAAGGAAAATGCAGCTATTTTGTATGAGGAAGATTATTCGACAAAATACGAGGGTTTTGATCCTAATTCAACCGAATCGTATATTATTTTTACCTTCTTACAAAATACTTTTCTTCAGCAAAGTCTTAATTATGCCTCATTTGTTCAAGATCAGTTTGAAACAAGAGCTCAGCGAAAAAACAGAGGTGTTAAACAAGCTGGTTTCCTTGTACTATGGAAAACAACCATGCCAAGTGTCCTTATTGAAGTAGGTTTTTTAACAAATCCGAAAGAAGAACTATATCTTGTAAGTAACGAAGGCCAGGATTATATTGCATCGGCTATATACAGGGCGTTTAAGGATTACAAGAAAGCAATCGAAGAGAAAAGTCATTTTGCAACAAAAAGAGATTTGCCTGCATTGAATAATGAAAAAGAAGAGATCGCAGAAAATTCAACAGATGCTCAGGTGCAATTTAAAGTACAGGTCGCATCAGCCAGAAATCCTATTGATACTGCTTCTGCTTATTTTAAAGGAATATCAGGTATTGAAGAAAATAAATTTGATACCATATATAAATATACCATAGGAAAATCATCAGATTACAATAAGATGGTTGAAATAAAAAAATCGATTGGCGATAAATTCCCTGATGCCTTTATTATTGCAGTTGAAAAGAACGGCAAACAAATTTCCTTATCAGAGGCATTTAAATTATTGAAAAATTAATCATAATCAATTCAAAAATATTTTCAGATGAAACTTACAAAAGAAACTAAAATTGGCATTATAGCTGTTATCACTTTTGCTTTATTAATATGGGGATTTAATTTTTTAAAGGGTAAAAATATTATCGTAACCAGTAACTATTATTATGCTGTTTACGATCATATTGACGGATTAGAAGGTGCAAGTCCTGTTATGCTTAGTGGTTTTAAAATAGGTGTGGTAGAAACAATAAAGTTTCATAAGCAACAACGAGATAAATTGGTGGTGCGTTTTTCTGTTGATAAAGACATCAAGTTGCCAGTTAACACAATTGCTGTTATTGAACCGGCAACCATAATTGCAGGTAAAATAATTAATCTTAAATTTTCTGAATCTACTCATTTTCATTCCAAAGGCGATACATTAATTGGTGAGGTAAAACCCGGACTAGAATCTCAACTAATCCCAATTAAAGACAAAGCAGAACAGTTGATATCATCGCTTGATTCGGTATTATCAATATTTGATGCAGAAAGAAGGCAAGGCTTAAAAAACTCGCTTGACAATATTGAGAATATTACTGGTGATCTCTCAGGTCTGGTTGCCGAAGAAAAACAGAAATTAGCAAAGATTCTTACCAATTTTGAATCCATTTCAAATAACCTGAAAAACAACAACGAGAAGATTTCGACTGTTCTTGCAAATTTTTCAAGTATAAGTGATTCTCTTGCACAGGCAAACATCAAAACTACTGTTTTAAATGCAAATAAAACACTTGCTGAACTAGGCGATATTGCTGGTAAAATTAATAATGGAGAGGGAACGGTTGGTTTATTAATCAATAACGATTCGTTGTATGTAAATCTAAATCAGCTTGCTGCTGACCTCGATAAGTTAGTTATCGATCTGAATGAGAATCCAAAAAGATACGTTCATTTCTCGTTATTCGGAAAAAAAGACAAGTAATAAAGCGCTTGATTACCTTAATAGATTTAACTTAGAACAATTCTAAATTTTTCAGTTAAAAAAATTTTTTTTGACTAAAAATTGATTTTTTGAAACTTTTCTTTAGTTAAATTTTTCTAATAGGTTAGTTAACAATTTTTTAACATCGAAAATTCATAAAAGCTTGAATTGTCGCTGATTACAAAAAAATAAAATTTTAAAAAAAATTAATTGCCTGATATAAAAAAGCATAACTTATTTTAAAAAAAAACAATAGGTTTTAAATTTTTTTTTCCTTTTTTTTTTCACAATTTTGTTTGAACCGTAAACAGAAATAATAATTTTTTAAACATCTAAGTGTTAAATGGATAATAATAAGCATCAGGAAATTTGGAGCAATTGCTTAAAAATTATCAGAGACAATGTCCCATCTATTAGCTTCCGAACTTGGTTTGAACCCATTATTCCTTTAAAAG
>JAVEZW010000115.1:0-10272 GCA_034002805.1 Bacteroidales bacterium
CGTGTAATAAATAGAAGATCAGGAATAATAGTTCCTCCATAGTAATCATTTAAATATTTCCAAAATGAATGTCCTGCAATTTTGGCATCATCATCAGCAAGATGATTCAATTGTAAATATGATCCGCATAAAATACCATCTTTTACTTTATTTTCAATATCCATGCTCCATTCTTCGGCAAGGTACGATCCGAGACCTTTTACAAACCAATCAGGCAGATTTAGCAGAGCAGAACTCGACATGTTTTCGGACAAACTGCTCCCCAACAACATCTCAGTAATTATTGCCTCGGCAATGGTTTCTTTAATCTGCTTTTCGTATTCAAGATGATTTCCCTGGAAAAATAGACTTATTTTATTTCTGTTAATTTTGGTAACACCGCCAGTGTTGTATTCTGTTTTTCCTGTGATTAACCCAATGTTACTCTGTTTAAAATCGGAGTATTTATTAAATACCACCAGTATTAATTTATCCTTTAGCTCGTAATTGAGCATTTTTTCGATCCGAACAATTTCGTTGTACACAAACTGATCGGTAAATCGCGCAATGGCTTCGCCCTCCTGATTAAAATAAATATCGTACTTATCACCCTTAATATACGACCAAAAAAAATCGTTATACTGAACCCTCTTTTTCCCAAAATCCATCTGATGCCCATTGTAAAACTGCGCATAGGTAATTTCTAAGAAGCAAGGAATCAAACAGATAATTAAGAAAACAATTTTTCGAATCATCACTATTTACTTTGGTATCAGATTTGCAAAATAACACCAATTTAGTACAATATTATTAAAAGTTAAAGATTGTTAACTGTAAACCAGAACTTAATTTTATTGTTATATTTGTTCAATTCATAAAATTATTATTAATTCTTTCAAAATGAATGTTATGAAAAAAATAATTTTTATCGGTTTTGCAATTCTGTTAATGGCTGGTCAGATTTATGCACAGCAGGCGAAGATATCATTCGAAAAAGAAGTACACGATTTTGGTAAGATCAAAGAAGATGGAGGAAATGTAGAGTATTCGTTTGTTTTTACTAATACAGGAGGAAGTCCACTATTAATCACCAAAGTGCAAGCCTCATGCGGTTGTACATCACCATCGTGGACTGAAAAACCAATTATGCCTGGCCAAAAAGGATTTGTTAAAGCAATATTCGATCCCACAAACCGCCCCAGTATGTTTAATAAAAGCATTACTGTTGAGTCGAATGCAAGCAATTCGCGTGTTGTGTTAAGAATTCAGGGCGATGTATTGCCACGCGAAAGAACTGTTCTCGATATTTATCCGAAGGTAATTGGTGAGTTACGAATGGAGTCGAATCACTTTTCGTTTGTAACGGTTTATAATGATGAGGTTAAAAGAGATACTTTTAAGATTTATAACTCATCAAAAGAACCTTTACAAGTAAGTTTTAGCAATGTACCAGCTTATATTAAACTCAAGCCAGAACCAGAAACTCTTAAGCCAGAGCAAAAAGGTATTATTGTTGGCGAATACGATGGAAGAAAAGCTAACGACTGGGATTTTGTTACTGATAGAGTAAAGGTTTTGATTAACGGAAAAGAAATTCCAAATAACGGATTAACAATAAGTGCAAATATCCAGGAGAATTTCTCCAATCTTACTCCTGAGCAAATAAAGAAAGCTCCAAAGATTGTGTTCGATTCACCTAATCATAACTTTGGTAAAGTTAAGGGCCAGGGCAAATATGAGCACGAGTTTACATTTAAAAACACAGGGAAAAGCGATCTTAAGATTCATAAAGTAAAAGCTACCTGTGGCTGTACTACTATAAATCCTGAAAAAACAGTTTTAAAACCTGGCGAAAGCAGCTCGATTAAAGCAGTTTTTAGTCCAGGCGGAATGAAAGGAAAACAAAATAAATCAATTTTTGTAATTACCAACGATCCCGAAAGTCCTAGTAACAGACTATTAATTAGTGCCGAAATAGAAGAATAATTATTGTATATTATTAATATATAAGCAGTTGGTGTAAGCCAGCTGCTTTTTTATTTTGGTTATATTTTTTTATTCATAGGTAAAACTCTAAATTCGCAAAAAAGCAATTTTATGGACGGCAACCCTAAAGATTCGGAAAAAAAGTTTGAAACAGCACTTAATGTGCAAAAGGGAATAGAACAACCCGAATCGATTAATCCGGAAGTTATTGGTCGTTTTAAAAAGAGAAAAAGAATTCAATACACTGTTGATGATTATGTAGATGGTGTGCTTAATAAAAACCGCACAATACTTGGACAAGCCATTACATTGATCGAAAGTTCTTTGCCAGAGCATAATCAATTGGCTTTTCAGATTATAGAAAAATGCCTTCCGTATGCACGTAAGTCAGTACGAATTGGAATTACAGGTGTACCAGGTGCTGGAAAAAGCACATTTATCGAATCCTTAGGAAAATTTACAACTCAAATGGGGCGAAAGCTTGCTGTTTTAGCTGTAGACCCAAGTAGTGAGCGAACGAAAGGAAGTATTTTAGGAGATAAAACACGCATGGAAGAGCTTTCGGCCGATCCGAATGCGTTCATCAGGCCTTCACCATCAGCAGGATCGCTTGGTGGTGTTGCCAAAAAAACACGCGAAACAATTATTTTATGCGAAGCTGCCGGTTTTGATACTATCTTCATCGAAACAGTAGGAGTGGGGCAATCCGAAATAGCTGTACATTCGATGGTTGATTATTTTCTGCTGTTAATGCTCGCGGGTGCTGGCGACGAATTGCAGGGCATTAAACGAGGTATTATGGAAATGGCCGATGGTATTGCTATTACCAAAGCCGATGGTGAGAATATAGTAAAAGCCGATCTGGCAAAAATCGAGTACCAAAATGCGTTGCATTTATTTCCTCCAACTGATTCGGGTTGGAGCCCGAAAGTATTTACCTGCTCATCGCTTAAAGGAATAGGAATTAATACTATTTGGGAAAGCATTCTTGAATATATCGATTTTGTGAAAGCAAATGATTATTTCGAACACCGGCGAATGCAGCAGGCTAAATATTGGATGTATGAGTATATAAATGAGTCGTTACGCGATAATTTTTATAACCAACCTTATATTCAGGAGAAATTAACCGAATACGAAAACAAGGTGTTACATCGAAAAACAAACTCATTTCTTGCGGCAAGGTTGCTTTTAGATGAGTATTTTAACAAAAAATAATTTTACTGTTCCTGTTTTTGCAAATCAATTATTATAAATTTTGTATGTTTGATAAATTTTTTAATACTAACATAATCGTAAAACAATGAAAAAACTTTTTTATGCTTTAATGGCACTGGTTCTTCTATATTCTTGTAATAAAGAGCCACAATATAAAATCACAGGTAAAGTTGAGGGTTTAACAAACGGAACCGCTTATCTTCAAAAAATAGAACAAAGAACTCCGGTAAATATTGATTCTGTTGAATTTACAAACGGTAAATTTGTTTTTAAGGGAATGGTTACTGAACCAGATCTTTATTTTATTAAAGTAGCCGATACCTTAGGTGCAATTCCATTATTACTCGAAAATACTGATATTACTATTAACACTACTGCAGATAGTATTTATGGTTCAAAATACACAGGAACTGAAAGTACCGTTAAATATATAAAATTTGACTTGGGTATTGCTGATTTCGAAATGAAGTTTAATAAGCTTTACAACGAGTATATGCAAGCCAATATGTCGGGTGATGCAGAAAAAGTTAAAGAAATTGAAACTCAATATGCGGCCATTGAAAAAGAACAAATGGATTATATTAAAGGATTTGTTAAAGATAATTCGAAATTATTTGTTGCTCCTATAGTAACTGTTCAGTACCTCATAAATACACTCGAGCCTAATGAACTTGAAGAAATAGCTGCTGGATTTGATACTACTTACAATCATTCAAAATATGTAGTGATGATCAACGATCGGGTTACAACAATGAAAAGAGTAGCCATCGGACAACCTTATGTTGATTTTACTTTAAACGACACTACCGGAAACCCAGTAGCCCTTTCATCAGTTGTTGGCGAAAAATATGTGCTAATCGATTTTTGGGCAGCATGGTGCAGTCCTTGTCGTCACGAAAATCCTACCTTAGTTGAGAATTATGCAAAATATAAAAACAAAGGATTTGAGATTTTTGGCGTTTCATTCGATAAAAGCCGCGATGCATGGATTAAAGCAATTCATGATGATAAAATTACCTGGCCTCAGGTTTCTGATTTAAAATATTGGGAATGCGAAGCTGGTAAATTGTATGGTGTACGTGGAATCCCTCACAATGTACTACTCGACAAAAACGGAATTATTATTGCAAAAAATCTTCGTGGCGAAGAGCTTGGAGCTAAACTTGCAGAAATCTTCAAATAATACCTGCTTACCATAAAATTTTAAAAGAGTGGATAACATTATCCACTCTTTTTTGTTATCATGAGGGTGTTTTTTCTTACCAAAAAACATATAAATTTGTTTGTCAAACTCACTTAATAAATAAATGAAAAATTTAACAATAATTGTATTGCTGCTTTCAATAGTTTTCGGATGTACTAAAAATCAAATCAAAAACAACGAAAGCACGCCAATTGTAACAGTTAGTATTTTGCCTCAGAAATATTTTATCGACCGGATTACAAATGGTAAGATTGATGTAAATGTTATGGTTCCCGAAGGTAGCGATCCGCATACCTACGAGCCATCGGCCAAACAAATGCAAAGCCTGTCGAACTCAGCTGCCTATTTTCGTATGGGATATATTGAGTTTGAGCATGCCTGGATGACTAAGTTCGAAGCATTAAATCCGAAAATGAAAATCGTTGATTTGTCGAAAAACGCTGATCTCATAATGCCCGAAGAATCGCATGATCATGATCATGAAAGCGATCATCATCATCACGAAGGTGCTGATCCTCACATCTGGTCATCGCCAGTTGAGGCAAGGAAAATGTGCAGCATTCTTTTTGAAAATCTGAAAGCGCTTTATCCTCAGTATAACGATGAGTTTACTGCAAATTTTAATCAATTAAATCAAGAAATTGATTCACTCGATTTGTATATAAAAACCCAACTAGCTGGGCTGGAAACAAGAAAATTCATGATTTATCATTCTGCCTTAGCCTATTTTGCCCGTGATTATCAGCTCGAGCAAGTCGCCGTTGAGGTTGATGGTAAAGAACCAACGCCACTGGATATTAAAAACATCATCGAACTTGCCAAAAAGGAAAATATTAAAGTTATTTTTGCTCAGAAGCAATTTAATAGGCATAATGCCGAAGTATTATCGAACGAGATTAAAGGCAAAGTTGTACAGGTCGATCCACTGGGATACGATTGGATGGAAATAACTAAAAAAATAGCAGATGAAATTGCATTGATTTATTCAGCAAAGTAAACGATGAGCAAAATAGTTGAATTAAATTCTGTATACGCTGGTTATAAGGATGATATTATCCTTAATGATGTTTCGTTTGAGATTTTCGATGACGATTTTATTGGCATTATAGGACCTAATGGAGGCGGAAAAACAACTTTGCTTAAGGTGATTTTAGGATTAATAAAACCGGTAAAAGGTACAGTTTCGCATTTTGGCGATTCAAACATCGAAAGAAATAATAAAATTGGTTTTTTGCCACAGGTAAATCAGATTGATAGAAAGTTCCCGGTTTCTGTTTACGATGTTGTATTATCAGGCTTGATCTATAACAACAAAATTTACTATAAACACTCAAAAGCAGATAAGCTAAAAGCGAAAGAAACCCTCGAACGACTTGATATATGCAATCTTCGGAATATGCATATCGGTGAATTGTCGGGCGGACAAATGCAAAAAGTTTTACTTGCCCGTGCCATTGTTGCTTCTCCCAGGTTACTTATTCTTGACGAACCAAACACATTTGTGGATAATAAATTTGAGGGAGAACTGTATGAAATACTTGTTCAGCTAAATAAAGATATGGGGATAATAATTGTTTCGCATGATATTGGTACCATTTCAACCTATATTAAAACCATTGCTTGCGTAAACAGGGGATTGCATTATCACAAGTCAAATCAAATATCCGAAGAGCAACTGGCTTCATATAATTGCCCTATTAAGCTCATAACCCATGGCGAAGTGCCACATACGGTATTAAAAAAACATAATCATTAACCTGATATGATAATTGAATTACTCCAATATAATTTTGTTGTTAATGCATTACTGGCTGCTGTTTTTGCAAGTATTACCTGTGGTATAATTGGTACTTACATTGTTACACGCAGAATGGTTTTTCTTAGCGGTGGAATAACACATGCATCATTTGGTGGTATTGGGATAGGTTATTTTTTGGGTTTCAATCCTATATTTTCAGCGGCTGTATTTTCTGTTTTTTCGGCTATTGGTATCGAGTTTTTAAGTAAACAAACCGAAGTACGCGAAGATTCAGCCATTGGAATACTTTGGTCGTTCGGAATGGCTATAGGTATTATTTTTATTACGCTTACACCTGGTTATGTCCCAAACCTGATGACTTACCTTTTCGGAAGCATTTTAACCGTTTCAAGCACTGATGTATGGTTAATGTTTGGATTAAGCCTGCTACTGATTTTTATTTTTGCACTTTTTTACCGGCTTATTTTATTCGTGTCGTACGATCAGGATTTTGCCCGAACACATAAGGTTTCTGTTAACCTGATAAATTATATACTTATTAGTTTGGTGGCAGTTACAATTGTTTTAAATATTAAAGTAGTAGGTATTATTATGGTTATTTCATTACTGACTATTCCTCAGTCGATTGCGAACTTATTTACCCGTATTTTCCGAAACATTATCTGGCTATCAGTTGTTATTAGTTTTGTTGGTGTTTTTACCGGATTAATATTTTCGTACTCGTTAAATATTCCTTCCGGAGCATCTATCATATTTGCGCTTGTAATTTATTTTGTAATGGCAAAGCTTATGCAGGTAATGATTTATAGATTCAACATCCGAAGGAAAACAAAAAATTTTTAATTGATTGATATAACATTTAATTTAGCACACAATAAATTTAAAAATTACGATTATGAATTACGATTTAATTATAATAGGAAGTGGACCAGGTGGTTACGTGGCTGCTATCAGAGCATCACAATTGGGATTAAAAGTGGGAGTAGTAGAAAGATCAGAACTTGGCGGTATTTGCCTTAACTGGGGATGTATTCCAACCAAATCGCTGCTAAAAAGCGGCCAGGTGTTTAATTATATGCAGCATGCAGCCGATTACGGAATTACAGTGACTGGTGAGGTTAAGCCTGATTTCGAAAAGATGGTTCAGCGAAGCAGAGCAGTGGCTGATGGAATGAGCAAAGGCATTCAGTTTCTGTTTAAAAAGAATAAAATTGATCATATTCAGGGTACTGGAAAACTTAAGAATAATACCACCGTTGAGGTTAAAGCCAGCGATGGTTCTGTTCAGGAGATTACTGCAAAGAATATTGTTTTAGCAACAGGAGCACGATCAAAAGAATTACCAAACTTAAAACAAGATGGTAAAAAAGTGATTGGTTACCGACAGGCTATGACTCTGCCAAAACAACCAAAATCAATGATCGTAGTTGGTAGCGGAGCTATTGGTAGTGAGTTTGCATTCTTTTATAATTCGATTGGAACCGATGTTACTTTAGTTGAGTTTTTACCCAATATTGTGCCTTTGGAAGATGATGAGGTTTCGAAACAACTCGGACGATCATTTAAGAAAGCAGGAATAAAAGTAATGGTTGAATCATCGGTCGAATCGGTTGATACCAGTGGTGATCTTTGCAAAGCAGTAATTAAAACAAAGAAAGGCGAAGAAATTCATGAAGCAGAGATAATCTTATCAGCTGTTGGTGTTACTCCAAATCTGGAAAACATAGGTATCGAAGAGCTTGGTATTGTTTTAGAAAAAGGTAAAATTAAGGTTGATGAATATTACCGAACTAATGTCGAAGGGGTTTATGCAATTGGGGATATTGTTCACGGACCAGCGTTGGCGCACGTAGCATCGGCCGAAGGTATTGTTTGCGTTGAAAAAATAGCAGGATTGAGTCCAGAACCTGTTGATTATAAAAATATTCCGGGTTGTACATACACATCGCCCGAAGTTGCTTCAGTTGGAATGTCAGAACAAGCAGCCAAAGATGCAGGTTTCGAAATAAAAGTAGGTAAATTTCCATTTAGTGCTTCTGGTAAAGCAAGTGCTGCAGGCGAAAAAGATGGTTTTGTTAAACTTATTTTTGATGCTAAATATGGTGAATTACTAGGCGCGCACCTAATCGGAGCCAATGTTACCGAAATGATTGCAGAGCTTGTTGTGGCCAAAAAACTAGAAACCACAGGACATGAAATAATCAAATCAATTCATCCACATCCTACAATGTCGGAGGCTATTATGGAAGCTGCCGCTGCTGCGTATGGGGAGGTTATTCATCTATAGGATTACCATATAAATAAAAACAGCTGTTTCAAGTTAACGAAACAGCTGTTTTTGTTTTTAGTATTTAAACTAGAAATTGATCATAAAATATAAATTTCCAAAATAATAAGGGAAATTAGTCTGTAAAGACCAACTGTTTTCACCTGGATCAGTTGGAATTTCTTCAACTACATATTGGGAAACAACCATTCTTTCTCGAGTAGAATAAGATTGTCCTTCAAAATAATAATAGTAAGATAGACCAAACTCACCACCAATGCAAACCTTTGGCATAAAGTAATACTCGATACCAACAAAAGCTCCAGCACCGATTCCTTGTTCTGCACCATAGCTAGTTTCAAGAGGTCGAATTGCTCCATAACCCCAGGTATTTGTAGGAGAAGGGTTTAATTCAGTCATGTTATTACCATATTCAAAACTTTCTTGGTATTGATTATATTGATAGCCGAGATCACCACCAAAATAACCTCTGAATCGTTTGTAGCTGCGGAACATCTGGTAGCCTAAACGTAAATGGTAATAATGGTCGGTATAGCTGTATTTGTCGATTACTTTCTCCTGACTCAACGGATCAGCAAAAAATGCAGCATCATCACGAACATAATACTCATCGCTACCACCGTCGGAGCTTATCTGAAAAGCAAATCGTACAGCAGCATCTTTAGATAGATAATATCTGAAATAAAGCGTATTGTCATTCAGATTTAGTGAATTATTGTTGGTCCCATTAAAAAAGTTACCAATGTAATTTAAAAATGGGGTAGCTTCAAGACCGATGGCAAAATCACCAGCTTCGGGCAGAAAATCATTTTTTTCGTATGGCTTAGGCTCATCAACCGCAGGAATCTCTTCCTGAGCATAGGTTGAAAATCCCAGCAAGCATATTAAAAGTATTATTAATGTATTTTTCATCTTTACTGTTTTTTTGTTAAGCTAATAAATACTATTCATTTAATTTCTTTAGAGTTAACAAATGAATTTTACTTATTATGAGTTACTTTATTATATTTAATAAACACTTAATAGATTATTCCCAAACTTCACCATCACCAAAGTCAATTGATTGAAGAACTGGAGTTGTCTCGTCCGTATTGCTGAAAGTTTTGCTATATCTATATTTTTTAGTTGATGCAGGAGGACCAACTAATGCTTTATTCGCTTCAAAACGAAGACTTATTGTCTCGTCTTTAGGAACACTAACATCAATACGACCAGAAGCTGCAACAGTTGCAGTAGTTGTCCATTCTGTTGTATATAAAGTGATCACAGTACTTGCAGGAACAAACTCATTAAGAACATTCTCATCGACATTCGCTCTAAGTTCAAACTTTAAACTAACAGTTTCAGTAAAATTATTAAACTGAGTCATGGTGTTATAGTCTATCTGTTTGGTTCTAGTTTCACCAGGTTTAACTGAGGCGATGGTTTGTACAGCTGAAACAGAAAAAATCTTCTTGATAATTGAAGAGTTCTGATTAGCTGCTTGTTTCTGATCATATACAAATTCTGCTGGGGTAATAGTAACAGTTACACCCGCATTTGTTGCAGGAACCTCAATTTCTATCATCCCATTATTAATGGTAGCTGAATCAACCCAATTACCGCTGGCAGATGAGTTAAAAGAGCTGTTTGGAATAGAAACGATTACTTTTGTTCCATTGGGAGCGAATTCATCGCCAAGAATAGTATAATCAAGCTCAGCATAGAAATAGGCTCTAACGGTTGCTTTCTTGGTTAAATCAAGGGTTAGATCTGTTGATTCTACCTCTTCGCATGCAGCAAATAACAGAACTGCTGCTGCACAAAATCCTAAAATAGTTTTAATCTTTCTCATTGTGA
>JAVEZW010000116.1:0-10270 GCA_034002805.1 Bacteroidales bacterium
TTTGTCCGCTAATACGCTAATTTGCGGATCGTTTTCTATCTCGTAGGCATACATCACAACATCAATGATATCGGATGTTTTACCGTTTTGATGAATAACCTTATTTATGTTCCTGATCTGCATTCTTGCGTTTAGAATTGAAATCTTTCACAATGCCATAAGCAACCGGAGCCGGATAAATTACACCTTCCAATGTACAGCTATTAGCCTCATCACGTGAATAGTATTTACCAACTATTTCAACTTTACGGCGAACACCTAAGCGGCGTTTTGTAAGTACTTTTATAAATGCTACCTGTGCCATGATATAAATATTTAGTTACCTTTTATAAAATCCTGTATAGTCCAAACAGCATTGTACGGAAACTTCCTGTTATTCGCTATTACATAACCTCTTAACTCCAGTACAAAATTTTGTAAATTAGCATTGATAGCATCACGCCAAAGTTGATCGCCCAGGTTATCCGGAGAAAGTTCAACGATATTACTAATTACTTGCTGACGGCCCGGGAGAATAGGAACACTGTATGTTTGATTGATAGTGCCAATTTTGAAACCATTCAGCAATACATCAGCTGACAATTGATTCAGATCAATCCTGGTCCGTGTAGGGTTTGAATATTTAATACCGACATTCAACCGGATTAATTTTTCTTTTATTTCGAGTGGAAGAACTGAAGCAATACGGATATCAAGTTTTACTACACCTATGATTGTAGGTAAGTAAATGTATGCAGCAACTCCGAGCGCTATAATAATGAGTGGATTCACGTTGATAAAAATTTATTCAACGCAAATGTATTTTATAATAATTTGGAGTGTTGAAAAAAGAAAAGTAAATGAGAATAATAGCGAAAAATGAAAATTTTAATTATGATCAGCTGGTACCGGGATTGAATGATACTGACAAAACTCCTCTACTGTTAAGATTTTTTCTTTTGGTTTACCTAATGCCTGTCGACATTCATTTATCCATCTACTTGCTGTACTGCATGATATCGGATCGGAAAAAAGGTTCTGAACATTTTTGATAGTTGCAAGTTTCATAACAATATCATTTTTGACGGTTAATTAAAGATGATGCAAATATATTTATAAAATTTTATATATCATCGTTTTATATAGATTTTAACAATATAATTTATCAGGTGAAATATATGTACAATATCAATGCATTTTCAGGAGCATGTAGGTATGTGATATATGTACTAATATATAGGCTAATAATTCCTGATAATTTTCAATACTTTTTTATCAAATACAGATTCTTTCTTCCCAAACTAAAATAAAAAAACTCAATCAAAAATGTGTAAATCTGTAATTTTGTAATTTAACGGATTTAATTTATTGATTTATAATAACATATAGTAATTACAAATAAATTACACTTTGCCTTACAAACAGATTACAAATGTAAATGAAGTGTAACGATAAAATAAAATGCACAATTATAAATACATTGTGCAATAAAATTACAAATCGAAAAATGATTTGTAACTATTTGTAACTGATTTGTAATTTTTATTTGTAACTATGTAACTATTTACTTTTTAATTACTTACAGCGTTTTTCTAATATTAGTTACAGAATTACACATTTTTGATTGAAATATTAAGGGGTAAAAGGGGAAAGAAGAAAGCAAGCCCCGGAAAAGTCCCGGAGCGGATTGATTAGACAAAAAAAGTCCCGGCATTTGTAACGATGCCGGGACGGTTTATTTGTAATGAATTTCTTGTTAAGACAGTCCTTTGATTGTTGCTGACGGAATAACACTCAACACATGAACTGTATCATCAATGACAGCATATATTACAGTCATCTTTTTGTAATTTAATCTTCTTACGTTGGTTCCAAACTGATTAAAATACTTTCTTCTTTGAATGCTGTATGATTCAGCAGACTTTTTTAGGTTCTTTATCTCTTTGGATAAATTACGTAAATACCGGACTGCTGTCAGTGGTGATTTGTATTCTTCACGTATAACACGGGATAATTCTTTTAAATCTTCCCGAGCCTGCTCTGTGATAACTACATGATAGTTTTTCATAGCTTTCTAACATCACATTTGTAATGCTCGCTTAATATATCATAGCATTCATCAAAAACCTCATCTACAGAATATGTTCTTTGTCCTGCTATTGCATCCGGAAGTCGGTTTTCAACTTTCACAACTTTGGGATGTTTTTCAATTTCTCTTAATAATCTTCTACCAACCGGGGAAGATATATTAATTTCTACTCTTACTGTATCCATAGTTCCTAAAATTATTTCCATACAAAGATATATTTTTTCAGTTGATAATAACAAGAAAATAAACTTAAACTTTTGATAACCTTTCATAAATGCCATTGAAACAGCATTTATTCAGGCGTTATCAAAAATTAGAAAATAGATCTCTTTTAATTTCATAATTTATCCAAATAACTTCAGTCACCAATCCGGATCTGATATTATTAAATTTTGATGGAAATTTTATTTTTGTCCAATCCCTATACAAATCATTATATAAATCAGATTCGTATCCGCTTACCATGGCCATGGCATTTGTGGAATGCAATTTAGCAGCTAACCGGATATGGTCGGATTCTGAAAACTCAAATTTATAATCATTAAATGACTTTCGAGTTTCAGCAACATAAGGCGGATCACAATAAAAGAAACATTTTTGAAACTGTATTTTATCAATACAATCAGAAAAATCTAAATTTGTTATCTGAAAATTAGAACGTAACACTTCAGCAACTTCATGTAATTTTTCTAATGCGTTATTCCATTTTGATACAGTTTCACCGCCTTTTGCGTTTGTATGCTGCTTTGCAATGTGCCAACCTTTATTTTTACGCTGCGCTCCTAATCCAAAAAATGATTGTCGTACACGTACAAAGAACCTCCGTGCCCTTTCAATCTTATCTGCAGTATAATTTGTAAACTCAGGTGCATTCCAACTATTGTTATACTCCTGTAAGCTGCAAGGTGTGAGCAACAATAACCGAATAAGCTCAGGTTCATGATCCCGGAGTACTTCAAAGAAATTTGTGATATCAGAATTTATTTCATTTGCTGTCTTGATTACATTGCCGTTAAAATTCAATGATACAACCATTGAACCGGCAAATAAATCAACAAGGTGTGTAAATCCATCAGGAAAGTATTTATACAAGTATTCTAACCAGGTGAATTTACTGCCAAAATAATTGAAAGCTATAATTTTATTTTTATTTCCTGACATAATCAAAATGGATCAATATTAGTTTCTCTACGTTGTCCAGTAGCCGGATCGATAGTCCGGACATATAGTATTTCATGTGTTTTGCCTTCAATATTCCTAACAATACGTTTACCGGCGTTTTGAAGTATCGGCGGATTCAATTCATATATCCAGGGCGAATTTTTAGCGAATGCCTGCATAGCCTTAGTAAATTGTTTTGTACTCCAGCTCTTCAGGTTTGTATCACGTACAAAATCTTCCGTTACTTTTGATTTGATAAGCTGCTTATCTACATTCAGCGAGTTAGGCGAAAAATAGACCTCAGCCCAATCCCGGAACTGATTACCCATGGTGGATATGTTCATACGTTCGTAAGCCTTTTTCATGGGCGGTTGCAGCTTGATATTTTCACCGGAAACAGACAAATAAAACTGAATGCAGTCAATTACAAAATTGATATCTTCATTCCAATACTCCTCACTGTAACTGTTTTTACAGATATCATAACCAAAATCATCGTGAATTGTCCGGGTTTCTTTGTAGTCGTTATCTTCATTCTTTTCATGGTAGTAGTCCGAAAATATAACATACAGTAAGCGCCTGGATGTACTACTATCATTTGAACGTGGTGGATGATTTGAAGTGATAATCAGTTTAGGACTTTCTTCATAAGTCAATTCCTGACTTTTAACGTGTTTTTCATTTCTTTCCATATCACCGGTTATCACTCCATAGAAGAAATTTAAATCAAGATACTGATCAGCATCATCAATTAACATTAAATCGGTATCACGGGTTACACGTTCGAATATATGTTGGTTTTCTGTCAGCTTCTTATTGCGTCCGCCAAAGGTGACTATCTGTTTGAAATTTTTCAGGAACTTAACCATAAATGATTTACCGGTACCGCCTAAAGATTGACCATCGTCAGAAATTTTATCTTCCATCACCCACACCGCCCAGGCTTTTGATAATGCTTTGTACCGGTGCATCATGTAACCGATTGCAAATATTTTGGCTAACAGGTTGTCCTTTTGTTCCTGTATTTGTTCAAAATTCAATCGAGTACCGGCAATGTTGAAATGATTTTCAGCAAAATAATCCTTTTCGGTGTTTTCGTCTCCGGATGACAATGTTTCATATTCTTCACGCCAGTAGGTCCGTGATGCATTAATAAGGTATCTGAAATAGTGTGATTTGGTATGTTTAATCTCCATGTGAAAATTATCTTCAGTATCCCGGTTGACTGTGAATGCCGGCTCAATTCTCCGGAAACGGTGATTACTTATCTTATGTTCCCAAACATACCGTGGAGATGTTCCCTGTGAATACTCATTGATTTGATCCGGTGTTACTTCAATGGTTTTATTGTTGAAGAAAAGAAATTGTTTATCATCGGCATGATCGGAAAAATCAATTTCAATTTTATTCAGATCATCCATCGTAACGGTTTTAGTACGTGTTGAATTAAGCACTAAATTAACTACTTTGATATCGGGTTCGTGTTCCCTTACAAAATCGACCAGGAACGCCCGTATATCCTTACTGGTAACTTCTTTCACTATCGAGCCTTTAACCTGTACAAGCGTTTCCTTTTTGGTTTGTGGGTCCTGTATTTTTCCAAATCCGGAATCAGAAAGAAAATTAAGCATGTAAGCCGTATTAATTTCAAGTGATTTGCCGTTCTTTGTTTCAACCCATTCCCAAAACTGGTATGGCATAGCCCTTTTAATCAAATCTTCAAAATCTCTTTTCTCACGCCGTATATCAAGAAAATCCCTTAAATCTTTGCGTGGTTTACCTCTCATATCCTTGTATGCGCTTAACCACTCCGGAAGTTTAACCGTGTGCAATGAAAGATACTTCAAACCAAGTTCTACACCCTTACGTTTACCGGTTGTATCAATGTCCGGAACATTATACAGTTTTTCAACGTATTTCATTATCTCCCTGTAATCAGGTTCTGTAAGTGTCGCACTTTCGGAATTGAGCCATAGCGGATAATAACCATACGACAAACAATTCACCGCATCACGCTCACCGGAACAAAATACAGCACATTCAAGCCTTTGAGTTTTGTATGTTTTGTTTTCATTTGCCGGATCGGATTCAAAACGTTGTTGTTCACGCTCGTTGAATTCAGCATAAGCCCGGCGTAACTCATTTAACCCATTTATATAAACCTTTGGTTTGGAACCATTATAAAAGAACCGGAATGCCTTATCAGCGTTCAATGGCTGATAGATTTTCATGAAAATCTGATCTGTACTGTCTGCTTTCTTGTAGTAACATTCACGGGCAAATATCGGGTAATTCTCATTACTCAGTACTATTGTAGTCTCGAGCTGCCCGGTTTTATTTTTCTTGGTTTTGCTGTACCAGGCTAATGAACGGTAAGAAAGTTTATCTACATGGTCCTGTTTAACCCGGTGCCCGAAGATTTCCAATTCCTGTTTAGTCCATTCCTTTTTTATCTCGTAATTGAAATGTCCATCCGGTTCATCATCTCCGGCCGGCCGTTGCCGGATTTCAGGTTTATTGATAGTTGAATTAATTGTATTGCTTACACCGTAACGATCAGCCAGGAGACAAACAGCCTCATAGAACTTAACGTTTTCTTCCTGCATGCAAATATCAAAACAACTACGGGCCTGTGCATCATCTCCAAAATCGGTAACTTTCCATTGATTACCGAATTCCTTTAAAAATGCAGATGGTGTTTTTTCATTCCGCAAAACAAACGGTTTCCGTGGATTTTCGGCGCTTTCCCTGGCTTGTGGGTAATAGTATAAAATTATGTCTAATCCGCCTTTAGTGGCTTGTAATATATCGTCAGCTTTAATCATTATTGTAGGTATGATTGTATATCGTTATTCTTCATTTGCATTCTCATAATAATCTAAAAGATTATCTATTTTTTCCAGTTCTTTAGAATAAATAATATATTTATCATTCAACACGGAAAGTGCTTCTAAGTCATTATATTTATTTGCTTTTTGACTTTGCCACTCTAAATAATCCATTTCTTTCCGGACTATTATTCTCCTTTGTTTAAGTATTTCTATAATACTGTGAATAAGCTTATTATTTTGTATCATTGTAGTGTAGTTTTATCAGTTCAAAAAAAGAATCCGGCATGTGTCATGTTATCTGAATTTTTTGCAATTTTTTTATACAAGTATTCTTTATTACTCCATACTTATTAATATATTCAGCTATATTAAATTTTGAATCTCTATCCTTCAATTCTTTTAAATAAAACATCATAAACGATAGTACTCCTGGAATACCTGAACAAAATGATATAATTATAATTTCTCTCTTAGAAAAATTAAATTTGTAACCTTCATTATATTTATCACAAAAATTTAATGAGCTAAATTCAGTTTTACATTTTATATACATATCACTAATATCATGATCGTTTAATGAAAGAATAATTGGAAAACTTGCGGAAATTTCAATGTCTAAAATTTCAGAATTTTCTATTACCAATTGCTTAAATTTCTGTATATTCATATTAATTATTTTTTCACCGGCTTAACATTTTCAAACCATATCCGATACCTAACACATCTTTCCGGAAAGAATTCTTTCATTTCGGACCAGGAATTAAAACCATCACATTGGGCAAAAAAATTAAGATCCTTTATTTCATACTTTCTATTGCAACCTATTAGAGTTGATGCAATATTTATCACTCTGTTTTCTTCCGGGATCAGTTCCATTTCATCTACAGCGGTACAAACGGCCGTTGCAAATTGATAAGGTTTTTTTGACACATTGCGGGGGTTGTTTCTCCAGAGTTGCAGTATTTGACCGGGTTTAATCCGGTTTGAACTTCTGAGCGTGTAAACCTTTATACCTTGAAGTATTAAGTCCACAAATTTATCGTCACAAAATGTTAGTATCATGGCTTTGATTATTTTAATGGTACATTGATTTTAACCGGCATCAACTCAATTTCTTCCGGTTCGGGGATGATTCGTTTCAGAGATACGACATTCATTTGAATGCGTTTTATTTCCCATTTACCAGGAACCTGGTAAATACATTTTCTTTCGGGCCATAACGGCGAATCATAGACAATGGATGTAATTGTATCGTTCGACATTTCTTTGTCGATCGTGACATTACTTGCCTGATCGAGTAGTTTAATTATCCGTGTATATGTGTCCATTATCTTTAAAGAAGTATTCATTAAACTGATTTTCGATAGCTTTGAATAAAATATCCTTATCGGTTCCCGGCTCAACCTGGAAGATGAAAAACCCGGTACCATCTTCATATCTTTCAACCTTTTTCAGCCGGATAACTCCCGGGATTGAATTTATATTGACTTCTGCAAAGTCGATAAAATTCAAAGGATTGAAATAACAATTGATGATCAGGAATATCCGGTACCGTAATTCGAATGAAATTTTGTATCCGTCCGGACTGGTTAGTTTGATATATTTGTCTGACATGATTTAGTTTTTTACTTGTGAGTAATAGATTTCGTACACCTCGATTGTAGGTGTTGGTTTTACTGGCGCTTGCTTTTGTGTCGTGCAGGAAGCAAGTAGAATGAGTATAAGAGTAAATACAGTTGCTTTCATAATCTACCGTATTCTACCATATTTATATTTATACATCTTATTCATAAACTGATTATCTCTACTCTCGATTACAATTCTACGAACCTCAGTTCTTTGAATCTTTTTTCGTCCTACCTTTTCAGTTACGGTAACTGAAACGAATTTATAATTACGTCCATTGGTACGTTTGCGGTTGTTGAATTTTCTTGTTTTATACATAACTATTTTTTTGATTTGATTTTTAATAACTGATTCTGAATAACTTCTTATCATATCCCTGTTGTATCAAAGTAATCTTCTTTTGCTGAAGATTGCGGAACGGTTCATTTTCTGCGATTACCAGGGAACCGTACCATAGACGGCCGGTAGTGGGTTTACCTGGATGGGGGATATAATTTCTTATGATTTTTTTTTAATTAGAGTAAATTAAGTCTGTTAGCAACATTGTAATCATTAGGATCTGATAACCTACCAATGCATGCACAACCATCACCACAACAACCGCTTTCAATTAAATTGTTAAGAGTATTGAAGTCTTCATTCGCCTCTTGTTGGGTTCTGTGCTTTGAGAACAATGTTTCTTTTGTCCACAATTGGTAAACGAAATAATCGTTTTCATTTTCTGTTTTCATATTCTTACTACTTTAGCTAAAAACTGTCTTACCGGCTATTTCATTAATTTTTTCCTTTGCAAGTTCCGGGATTCTAGTCCTACCATTTTTCCAATGTCGAAATTGATGTTCTGTAATTTTACATTCATGCATAATTTTTTTTCTCGTTTCGTAATAATCCACTACAGTAAGTGAATTAATAAAATGTTGAAATTCAGTTCTCTTTTCCATTCTTTTTGTTTTTTAATTTGTTATATACTCACAAAATTGTAAGGTACGGCAAATATATTACATTCTGCAATACAATACAAACATTTTGCAATATAATTTTTAAAAAAATTGCAACATATTATAAATCAATTAAATATATTTATTACATGGAAACACAATCAAAAAAAGTATTACAGAATATTGTAAATATTCGTAATTTAAAAGGATTTACACAGGATTATGTAGCTTCACAGCTAGGAATGAAACAAGCTGGTTATGCATTAATTGAAAAGGGTCAAAGAGGGTTACAATTTGAACTTTTAGAACAAATTGCAATAATTTTCGAAGTAAATACTATTGATATTATTACATATCCGGATAAATATGAAAAAAGAGGAACACAGGATCATGTTACAAAAGTATTGGTAGAACTAGAAGTAAGTAATGATGAATTTATAAAATTTGGATTAAAAGATAAAGTTTTACAAATTTTAAATAAATAAATAACTATTAATCAAACAATTAATTCTAAAAATTATGAGAAAAATTATTTTTGTACTATTTACAGTCATTCTTTTGTCATGTGAAAAAAATCCTGAATTAACAGAATGTCAAGAGGAAAATATCGGATATTTGACAATAACCAATAATTCAAATCATTCTTTTGATGTGTTTATAGACAATATCCATTACAGGCAAATTCCGGGTAAATCAGTTATACGGAATATTCCATTTGAAGCAGGAGATTCATATCAAATTTTTGTTAAACAGATTGCAGGTTACATTCTATATCCTACACAAAAGACATTTCAAGTTACAATAAATATGTGTGATGAAAAACAAATAACTTTTACAGATTAAACCTATATTATTATAAAAAAATGAGAAAAGAACCAATTTATTTTTTAGCCGGGATATGTTTCTTTTTCCTGGTATCGTTTGTTGCTGAGAACTATGTAGTAGGCAAACAAACTGCAAATGTAGAACGGTTTCAAAATGTGTATGTTTACACTGATTCAAAACCGGTAATGGATCATGAATACTTAGGATCAGTCCGTGTAAAAATAAGTGTTACTGATAAGTATGAAGAAATTAGAAATATACTTATCAAAAATGCTAAAAAAGAATATCCGGAACTAGACGGAATAATCATCCGAAATACAAGTGCAGATGTAATAAAATTCAAGTGATTTTTTTACTAAACCGCCAAATGTCGCCAAATTTAACGATTTTCAAAATATAAGTAATTAATAACCATGCGGTTAAATTTAGTTTCAAAATCAAGAGGGAGAGCAACTCGGCAAAAACCCCACTTACTCCGGTAAGTGGGGTTTCCTTTTTTGGTTGATACTCAACGTTTTACAGAAATGAGCAACTAACTAAAAACCTGCATTTTTCGCGACCGACCGCCAAATTGACCGCCAAAAAATTTTTTAACATGAAACTTCATGCTCAAATTATCAATTTAAAAAAGTCCGGACTTTGCCCGGTGTATGTGGTATGTTACTTAGACGGAGAACGGATCCGGTTTAATAATCAATCGAGTAGGTAGGGGGATTACTCCCCCGCCCTCTCACACCACCGTGCATGCTTTCGCACACGGCGGTTTCTTTTAACTGTTTAACTTCACGTAATTTGATGTTAGATTGTATAAGCCTATCTCA
>JAVEZW010000117.1:0-10177 GCA_034002805.1 Bacteroidales bacterium
GTACTAAAGCCACCAGTCGTCCTTTTTGCTCAACCACAACCGACTCAACAACATACTTAAAGTTGTTAATTACCGATTCGATTTCTTCAGGGTAGATGTTTTCTCCACTTGAACTAAGAATCATATTTTTCAATCTGCCTCGGATGTACAAATAATTATCTTTGTCGAAATGGCCAAGATCGCCGGTTTTTAGCCAGCCATCAGGAGTTAAAACCTCGCTTGTGATTTGAGGTTCTTTGTAATATCCCTTCATGATATTATGCCCTCTGGCCCAAATCTCACCTTCGCCCGATACTGGATCAGGATTGTTAATTTTAATCTCAACACCTTTAAGAACAGGACCAGTTGCTCTGAATCTTACCTGCTTTGGGTTGGCGCCCGAAAGCAATGGAGCAGATTCTGTTAATCCGTAACCAATTGCGTATGGGAATTTTGCTTCGCGTAAAAACTTCTCTACTTCGGGAGCAAGAGGTGCTCCACCAATTCCAAAGAATACAAGCTTTCCGCCAAATGTTTCGTATAGTTTTTTACCAGCCAACCGGTTTAAAAGCTTTCTAAAAAAACCTATTTTATATATTGCTGAAATTACTTTGCCAGATGTAAATTTGGGTAATATCTGATTTTTATAAATTTTTTCAATCACCATCGGAACACTCAAAATATGTGTTGGTTTGATGATTTTTAATGCAGGTAATAATGCTGCTGCAGTAGGTGGTTTATCAAGGTAATAAACAGTGGCTCCTTGCATTAATGGCAGAATAAAGCCCAATGTGTTCTCGTAGGTATGTGATAATGGCAATATAGATAAAAATGTATGTGTTGAATTTACAGGTTCAATAGATAAAACCTGAATGGCATTATTCACAATGTTTTTATGGGTTAACATTACACCTTTCGACTTGCCGGTTGTACCCGAAGTATAAATAATAGAAGCTATATCTTCTTCGTTTACTTCCTGAGGTTCTGAAATCTGCTGTTGCTCATTCGAGCCTCTGCGCGCAATACTTAAATCATCAGTATAAATGATTGTTTTAAGAATTTCGGAACTTATCTTTTCAATCTTCGGATACATCAGTTTCGAAACAAAAATGGTGCTGCATCCTGAATGATCGATGATATTCTGAATCTCATTTTCATGAAAATCGGGTAACATAGGAACAACTATAGCTCCCAATGAGGTAATTGCAAAATATGAAATTCCCCAGTTGGGCATATTTCTACTGAGAATAGCAACCCGATCACCTTTTTGAATACCTAGTTCTGCCAACAGTATTTTTACCTTATCAATCTCATTACTTAATTCTGAATAGGTATAAGATTTTCCATCCACATACGATAAAGATACTTTATCTGCATACAGTTGAAAGCTGTTATTAATTAAAGCAGGAATGGTTTGTTGTTTAAGTTTTGTCATCAGTGTAAAATTAAACCACAATAAAAATATGTTTTAAAGCAGCGAATATACAACTTATTAATTTGAATTAACAAATCAATATATTAACATATTACGATGCGTTTTTGTTTAAAACAAAACTAAATACTTGTAGATTAAGGAGATGAAAAAGGTTTTCTGTCTCTTTTTGATTAGAAATTTAAATGTACACCTATTCGTACACCTGAATAATCGAGCTCAAATCCATTATCATCGGCTTTTGCCATATCGTAAGAGATAAGGATTTGTGGATTAAATTTATTGTTATTCAGACTCAAACCAGCCTGAATTCGTGGAGCTACTTTGGCTGCCTGGTATTCCTCAAAACTCATATTATGATAAAGAATGCCTCCGCCAATGATTGCAGATATTCTTCTTTCATTGGTTGATAGCGGAATCATGATATTTGCCATTAAACCGGCTGTAAACTTTGAAAATGTAAACGACATATTTTCTCCATTACTTACCAAAAAAGATTTTGGAGCAATTGAATATTCGGTAACTGTTTGCAATTCGGCAAGATTAAAGAAACGAAATCCAAATCCCAAGGATCCATTAAAGTTAATCATCATTTCTTTATTACCGCTTGTTAAAGACAAACTGCTTGTGGCGTTTTCAATGTACTCATTTATCTCATCAGGACTAAAAAAACCGATGTGGATTGAGGGTGAAACATAAAACCTGAACGACTTCATCTCGTTTTGTGAATTTGCAATTAAACTTGAAAATACAAGTATTGCCAATACTATTTTTTTCATGATTAAAGTTTTGGTTAAGAAAGACAAATCAAAATTAAACAAAATTGAATATCGGATTCAATTTGTTCCGCTATTTTTGATTTTCTTACCTTAATGTATTGTTTAACAGGTGATAAAAGGTTAAAGATATTTGTTTAACACAGCAAAAAGGGTATTCGATTTTATAGGTTTGGTAATGTAATCATCACAACCAGCCTCAAAACTAAGGTTTTTATCGTTATGCATAGCATGTGCTGTTTGAATAATAATGGGTATTTCGGGTTTTATTTTCTTTATCTGATTTGTGGCTTCAAGACCATTCATCCCGGGCATTTTAATATCCATTAGAATGAGGTCTATTTTAGATGTTCCTTTACATATTTCAATGGCTTCGTACCCGTTTTCGGCCTTAAGTAGTTTTAATCCCTTATTTCTTAAAACCATTTCGAGGTATTTGAAATTACTGTCCTCATCTTCGGCAATTAAAATGGTTTTGCCTTTCCAGGATGAGAAGTCATTAACGGATTCGAACTCCTGAATATTTGCTTGTCGTGCATCTGAATTTTCCAGAGGAAGGTTAAAATAAAACGTTGTTCCCTTTCTTATTTCTGATTTAAGCCAGATTGTACCTCCAAGTCTTTCAACCAGGTTTTTAGTAATAGTAAGTCCAAGTCCTGTACCCCGGTAAAGCCTCGATTTATCTGATTCAATTTTGTTAAATCGTTCAAATATCTCTTCGAATTTATCTTTGGGGATTCCGATCCCGGTATCTTGAATATAGAATTCGATTATTTTGTCGCTCTTATTAACTCTGTATCCAATTTCAATATATCCTTGCTCAGTAAATTTAAATGCATTTTCGATTAGATTGGTAAGTATTTGTTTAAGTCTGAAAGGATCAGTCTGAATAATTATGTTTTCTCTTGGCAGATCTTCGTTTATCTTAAGTGGAATATGGCTTTTGTTAATTTTTCTTCGATTTTCGTTGAAAAAATCAAATAACTCATATATAGTTGCATTTACATTTGTTTCTCTGATCGAAATAGACAATTCATTTGCTTCAATCTTAGCCAGATCGATAATATCATCAATAAGATGTAGCAAGGTATTACAATTATTATTAATATGCGAAACAAGCTCTTCGCGCTCATTAATATCAGTTTCATTATCAACAAGCAGGTCAGAAAAACCAATGATGGCATTCATTGGGGTTCTAATTTCGTGTGACATATTTGCCAAAAAGGATGATTTTAGTCTGTCCGATTCTTCGGCCTTTTCTTTGGCTTGTGTAAGAGCTATTTCGTTTTTATATCGATCGGTAATATCATGACAAATACCAACTATACCCAGCGGTAATCCATCTTCGTCGGTAAATGGAACTTTTAAAGTGTCGAGTAAAAATTTGGTCCCATTTGCATCCTGTTCCCATGATTCGAACCTATATTCCTTATTATCAGAAATTAATTTTTTATCTAAATCGTGATATTGCTGAGCTCTGTCGAAAACAAAAATCTCATAGTCCGATTTGCCTTTTATATCATAATTTATACCCGAAAATTTTGCAAAAGCCTCATTGCATCCAAGATAACGATTGTCTTTGTCTTTATAAAAGATCAGATCAGGTATGGAGTTTATCATTGAATTGAGCAATGATTTTTCTTTTAATAGCTCTTTCTCTGTTCGTCGACGCTCATTTAGTTCGGTTTGCAGCTCAAAAGTTTTTGAGGCTACTTGCTTTCGCAACGACCACGACCAGAATAATATAGAAGCTAAAATAATTCCAAATGGGATTAGTATCCAGGCGATAATAGTAAATACTTTAGCTTTTATATCAGTTTGTTCGTAAACGCCAAACCACTTTTCATAAATTTGGTCGTACTCACCAGTTGATTTTAAAATCTGCAAGCCATCGTTAAGTTGTGAAACAAGTTCTGGTCTGTTTTTATTTATGGCAAATGCTAATTCCATTGGTTGAATAGCAGCACCAACAGGTTTAACATTAGTAAGATTAAACTCGGTTATTGCAAACTGGCCTTGTAATTTGTTTATTAAAGCACAGTCATATTCTCCGGCTGATAGCAATCTTAAAGCAGTTTGAGCGTTTTTTACAGGAATAATGAATTTTGTTAATTGATTGGAGATGAGGTAGTCATGCATAATATCTCCCTTAACTACGATTACTTCCTTTTCCATAATATCATCCATGGATTCAATTTCGCTGCCTTTTCGGATAAATATTGAATGTGTTAAAAAAACATAGGTAGTTGAAAAATTCACCTTTCTGCTTCTTTCCGAAGAGGAAGTCATTGCAGCAAGACCATCAATTCTTCCCTGTTCGAGCTCGTATCTTACAGTATTCCAATCTCCTAGTTCGATTTTGATGTTTAACCCCATAGTTCTTGCTATGGCAGTCAATAGTTCGACACTAAAACCATCAGGCTGGCCTGCAACATTTATTAACTGGTAGGGAGGATAATCATTATTACCTCTAAAGTAAATGGTATCATTATTCAATCCGTAACTTGCAAAAGAAACTAATCTGAAAAAAATCAAATAAAATAGTATCAGAAGAATTTTTTGTATTCTTGGTTGCATAGTTAAATTGCTATATGTAAGAATTGTTTAGGTATTTTTTATACGTTATGCAGTGCACAAAAGTTCTATCAAGAGATATCAAAAACACAAAACAATTATCGCTGTAATTTAAATAAAAAACGAATTAAAGCTATATTTGAACTAAATATAATTTTATGAAAAAGTTAGCCTGGTTATTAATCCTAATTTCAATGCTTGGTTTATTGTCGTGCAATAATTTACCTGATAAAACAAACGAGCAAATATCAGCCGAAAAAAGAACTGGTATTTGCGAAATTAACTATGCTCAAGGGTTTAAAATTGAGTATTTTGCTGATTTTAAACTTATTACCATTAAAGATCCTTGGCAGGGAGCTGATGGAGTGGAGTTTCGATATGCTCTTGCCGAAAATATCGATTCATTGCCACAATTACCAGATGATATTGTTAAAATAAAAATTCCTATCGAGAGAATAGCCTGTTTATCAACAACACACATCGCATTTATTGATGCCTTAAATAAAATAACTTCCATTTGTGCCATATCGGGACATAAATACGCATGTAACCAATGGATAAGAAAAGCAATAGATGAAAATAAAATTGTTGATGTAGGGTATGATAACAGCTTAAATTATGAATTGATAGCAGGTATAAAACCCGATTTAGTTACAACGTATGGCATTGGGAGTCAGGTGGCTACATATAATCAACGAATGAATGAACTGGGAATTAAAACAGTGATAATTGCCGAATATCTCGAAAATCATCCTCTCGGAAAACTCGAATGGGTAAAGCTTGTTGCAGCATTCTATAATATGGATGATTTCGCAAATGATTATTTCAATTCAATTGAGAAACAATACAACGAGCTGCTTGCAATAACAAAAAAAGCTGAATCGAAACCTTCTGTTTTATTCGGTTTGCCATGGAAAGAGGTTTGGTATGTGCCTGGCGGAAACTCTTATTTAGCAAAATTAGTTGAGGATGCTGGAGGAGATTATATCTGGAAAAAGGATGAATCACGCGAGAGTCTCACATTTAATTTCGAAACCATTTTTCTTAAGGCAAATAACTCCCAGATATGGCTTAACACCGGAGCTGTAAATAATATTAAAGAAATTATTGAAATGGATGAGCGGTTTATAAAGTTTAAGCCCATTACGAATGCCAAAATTTATAATAATAATGCCATTACAAACGAGTATGGAGGAATCGATTATTGGGAGTCTGGAATAGTGAGTCCTCACATCATTTTAAAAGATATGATTGCTATTTTTCATCCAGAACTTCTTAAAGAGTATCAGCTTGTTTATTATAAAAAAATAGAATAAAAGAACCATTTTAAGAGCTGATGGGTTATAGATTTTAAATCTTTCGGGTTTTTATTATTTTTGACAATTCATTTTTTAACACAGCATAATAAATTGATATCAGGATATAAAAAAATCATTATTTGGGTAAGTTTATTTATTTTACTTGTCATTCTTTTTATAGCTGATATTTTTCTGGGATCAGTAAAAATACCTGTTAGCGAGGTGTTAAATACATTTTTCTCAGGTAATTCTGAGTATCCTGAATATTCGACCATTGTATTGCAGTTTCGTTTACCCAAAGCACTTACCGCTTTATTTGCAGGATTTGCACTGTCTGTTAGCGGATTACAAATGCAAACCATCTTTAAAAACCCACTGGCAGGGCCTTATGTTTTAGGAATCAGCTCAGGCGCTAGTCTAGGCGTGGCTATTGTAGTTCTTGGTGTTTCAGCGTTGGGTGTTTTTAATTATTTGGGTATTTTAAGTAACTGGATTATTGTATTGGCTGCTTGGCTTGGTTCCGGATTAATTCTACTGTTGATTTTTGCTGTTTCTACAAGGGTAAAAGATATCATGACCATTCTAATTCTGGGAATAATGTTCGGAAGTGCAACCACTGCAGTTGTTGGAATTCTTCAGTATTTTAGCAACGAAACCATGCTTAAAGCATTCATTATTTGGACAATGGGTAGTTTAGGCGGAGTCACCATTTCGCATCTGTATGTTCTGATACCTAGCATATTACTTGGGTTATTTATTTCGTTTATTTCGGTAAAAATGCTGAACGCATTACTTCTGGGCGAAAACTATGCTAAAAGCATGGGCCTTAATATTAAGTTATCAAGGTTTTTAATCTTTTTTAGCACCAGCATGCTTGCCGGTACAATTACTGCTTTTTGCGGTCCCATTGGATTTATAGGTATAGCAGTTCCTCATCTGGCCCGTATGGTTTTTAAAACAGCCAATCATTCGGTTTTATTGCCAGGTTCAATGATTATTGGAGGCATTATTTTGCTTTTTAGCGATATAGTTTCGCAACTGCCCGGAAAAGAAAGTTCGTTGCCAATAAACTCAATAACTGCATTGGTTGGAATTCCAATCGTAATTTGGATAATTATCCGAAAGCAAAAATTCTCAATGAACAGCTAATTTGAATGATAGACAGAACAAGCATATTAGAAATTACAAACCTTGAGATTGGATATCCGGTGTCGAAAGGTTCATTTTTTTCGCTTTTTTCTGGGATTAACCTTACTGCCAGCAAAGGTGAATTAATTGCCATTGTTGGTAAAAACGGAGTAGGCAAAAGCACTTTATTAAGAAGTATTGCCGGTCTTCAACATTCAAATAATGGGAGGGTTACTATCAATAATAAATTATTAGGCGATTATTCGCGTTCCGAATTCGCTGGATTGGTGAGTTTTGTATCTACAGAAATAATTCATGTAAATAATCTCCGGGTATTTGATCTGGTTGCTTTAGGTCGTTTTCCACATACTAACTGGTTTGGTAAATTGGAGGAAAAAGATATTGTAGCTGTTAACAATGCGCTCGAAATGGTCGGAATGAAAAGCTTCGCCAATAAAAATATTAACGAGATTTCCGATGGGGAGCGGCAGCGGGTTATGATTGCCCGAACTCTGGCTCAGGATACTCAGATAATTATTCTCGATGAACCAACTGCTTTTCTTGATTTGCCAAACAAATATGAAATAGTTCATTTGTTAAATAATCTGGCAAAAACCGAGGATAAAACCATAATTTTTTCCACTCATGATCTGAATATTGCCATTCAGGAAGTTGATAAAATATGGCTGATGCTTTCAGATGGTGTAAAAGAAGGAGCACCAGAAGATCTTATCTTAAACGAAACATTTAATCACCTTTTCGAACACACAAAGCTTAGTTTTGATAAAGTAAAAGGCGATTTTAAGATGAAACGAAAAAACACCGAAAAGATCGGCCTTATTGGTGAAGGAATTTATTATACATGGACAAAAAAGGCGCTCGAAAGATTGAACTTTTCTGTTGAAAAGGGCAATGATTCGATAATTTGTGTAACCATAAACCACGACAATTGGCAAATTACGAAAGAAGGAAATAATCATTATGCCAATTCAATATATGAATTAGCCATTATACTGAAGAATATTGATTGTGTTTTATAAACCAAAAACCTTAAAAATTTAATATTATTCTGGTTTTATTACTTTGCTATTCTTCTTCTGCTGTAAAATCAATTTCAGAGAATTTCTTTTTACCAAGTTCAAGATTAAGAATGTTTTCAACTGTTTCGGGACCAATTCTTTTTGCAATAATCTTTTTGTCTTTATCGAGTAAATATAGAGTTGGTGTGCTATAAACATTATAAAAGAACCTGAAATTAGTTAAATGATATGGATCCCAAACATTAATCCAGTTGAATTGCTTTTCTTCTATATAATTCATCCATTCCGTTTTATCTGTTTGAATATAAACAGCCATAACCTCAAATTCATTACGGGTAAACTGGTTGTAGATTTCCCATATTTTTGGAACAACTTTTTTGCAGTGTCCACAATCGGGTTCGTAAAACATAACCAACGTATATTTTGCTTTTATTTCACTTAATCGAGCAAATGGTCCCAGAATTGTTTCCATTTTTAAATCTTGGGCTACATTTCCAACTAAATTAAACCTGAGTTTGGCAACTTGTTCACCCAGTTTTTTCATGGTTTCCTCATCGAGCCAATCTACTTTGCCCGACAAATAATAGGTGTCTGCAACATGCACAAAAACTTTGTCCATGCCCATTATGTTGCTCTGCTGAAAAGTATTAATACAATATCTCATTAAATACTGAAAAACTTCATCATTGCCCGATGCTTTTTTTGCTAAAATATCAATGTATTTAATGATCGTATCGGGATTTTGAATTAGAACTTTGGTGAAATAATGTTCAATTTTGTTATGTAAAATGGGTGTAAGGAGTAGCCGTTCATCAGTTAAATTAACGTTATCAAAATAATGATTCTGATTATAATTATACGACATAAACCATTGAGCGGAGTCTTTATTCTGAATGTTCTCCGGAATAATAAACTCGGGCATTTCTGGTGATATCATCGCTTTAATTATCGATTCTAATAAAGTTCCCGGATTTTCGGCAATGATCTTATTCCATTCACTGCGCACTTCTTTATCGAGATCTTTTAACCTGGATTGCAAAAACGCTGTAGAATCGCTATTCGAGCTATTGGCTTTTAACCTTTGCTGCAGATCCATTGATTTTGCATTCATAGCAATCATATAATTCTGATAATGCAAAAAAGCTGAATTTTCTTTCGATCCTTTTATTTTCATGGCTTTCTGCAAATCATCTTTATTTGTTTCAACACTAAATTGCTGATCAGGACCAACAACAATTTCAAAATAATTCTTTGATGGAAGTACTACTAGATAAATTCCCTGATGAAGTAATGAATCGCCTTTAAAAATACCTTCGCCTTTGTCATTAAGCTTAATAGTGTCATCGAGGTATTGTTTGTTCCCGTAATGATGAGCCAGGAAAATTTCGGCGTCAGATAATCCGTTAATTTTTATGTTAATAGCATATTGCTGAGCAGTTGCATTGCACGATCCTAAAAAGAATGCCAGAATGATTAACCCTATTGACTTATATAAACTCATAACGTGTATTTTTTATTTAACCAACAAATATATCATTATTTTAGCCTGACGTATTCATAAATATTACATTTTTTCAATATTTATGAAAAGTACAGGATAACCCTGACTGAGAAAATTATATTATTTCCCATTTCGAAATTATATAATTTTCAAACGTCAGAAGAAAAATTCATTTAGCTTATGAATTTTTCAGATTAGATTCAAATTTTACACCATTGTTTAATATTAAACTGAACGAACAAAAAACGATTTTGGTTCATTTATGTTTTACTTATGTGATTATTTTATACATATGCTTATCTTTGTTCGCTTAAAATAGATAAGCAAAACAATATATGAATATCGAATTGCAGTTAAAAAATAAGGTTCTGGAAGCTTTGCAACAAATGTACGGGCAGGTTGTTGATCCTGAAAATATTCAGATTCAGAAAACACGTAAGGATTTTGAG
>JAVEZW010000118.1:0-10107 GCA_034002805.1 Bacteroidales bacterium
CATTTCGGAGTTTAACTCACTTATAGAATAAAACTTAGACCGATCAATATATTTATAAGGGAAATAATACAACAGATCTTCGAAAGTAAATAGTTGCAACTCTTTATTAAGCAGCTCGGCTCTTTTCGGTCCTACTCCGGTTAAAAATTTAATCTCCTGTTTTAAAAGATCCGACATAGAAAATAGCTAATGTTACTGATTAATTAAATTTATGGATTACAAGAATTACTGATGTTTGTCTTTAAAAATTATCTTTGTTTCACAATATTAAGTTTTTTTTGAAATTTAAATTTATGATTTCGCGAATAATTTACGCCTTAAAAAATTTAAAATACCTTTTGTTTGCACTTCACAGAAATGGCCATGGCATACATTCTCCCTTTATCTTTAGTCTGATAAAAGAGGTTTTTAACAAAAGAACGATACATGCCGATTTAAAAGATGTTTTGCAGTTATATAACAATGTAAAATCATCAAAAGAATTAATCGAGCATACAAATTATGGCGCTGGTTCGGTATATTCAGAATCAAAAGAAATTCCGCTGCGATTAATTGTAAAACGATCAGGATTGCCAACCAAATACGGAAAACTCCTTTTTAACCTGATTAACTATTTTTCTCCACAAACAATTCTCGAATTAGGCACTTCGGTAGGAATTAGTTCTTTGTTTATTGCATCAGCTAATAAAAATGCTGATTTTTTTACGATTGAAGGATCCTTATCGAAACTAACAAAAGCAAAAGAATTGGCAGATAATTTAGGTTTTAAAAATATTCACTTTGTAAATGGCAACTTCGATTCTGTGCTTGAACCTGTTTTATCCGAAATACCCAAGCTCGATTTTGTTTTTATTGATGGAAACCATAAAAAAGAACCTACTCTGAAATATTTTGAGCAGTGTTTAAATAAATCGAATACTCATTCCGTTTTTGTTTTTGATGACATACATTGGTCTGATGAAATGGAAAATGCCTGGGAAGAGATTAAACGAAACCCAAAAGTAAGAGTCAGTATAGATATATTTAGAATGGGAATTGTATTTTTCAGGCCCGAATTATCTTATCAACACTATGTTATTAAGTTTTAAGCAAAAAACAAGCAAAAACTTTTAAAATTGATTAATTTCGTAATTCTTAAAAAAACATAACTACTTTAAAATGAGTAAAGTAATTGAAATAAACCAACTTGTAAAATATTATTACGTTGGAGCAGAAACAATCAGAGCACTAAGATCCGTATCGCTAACCATCGAAAGAAATGAATATGTTGCTATTATGGGTCCATCGGGATCGGGAAAATCAACCTTAATGAACATTATTGGTTGCCTCGACACACCTACAGGTGGACAATATATTCTGAATAACAACGATGTTAGTAATCTTGATGACGACCAATTAGCTGAAATACGAAATAAAGAGATTGGATTTGTTTTTCAGACATTTAACTTATTACCCCGATATACAGCACTCGAGAATGTAACACTACCTTTAATTTATGCAGGAGTTGAAAAAACAGACCGGGTTAAAAAGGCAGAAGAAGTTCTGGCAAACGTTGGATTAGCCGATCGTATGACACACAAACCCAACGAATTATCCGGAGGACAACGACAAAGAGTTGCTGTAGCCCGTGCTATGGTTAATAAACCTTCGATAATTCTGGCTGATGAACCCACTGGGAACCTTGATTCAAAAACATCTTTAGACATTTTAAATCTTTTCGATGAGATTCATAAAAAAGGGAATACCATAATTATTGTAACACACGAAGAAGATATTGCAATGCATGCCCACAGAATTATCAGACTGAAAGATGGAATGATTGAATCGGATGTAATTAATCCAAATCCGATAAAAGTTACTCCTTTGAATTAAAACAATTTTCATTGTATCGTGTTGTATGGATAAAAAGCAAAGAATGGAAATGAAAATCTACACCAAAACAGGTGACAAAGGCGAAACATCGCTTATCGGAGGAACGCGTGTACCCAAATACCACGATCGCATTGAAGCATATGGCACAATTGATGAATTAATATCATATATAGGATTGATAAGAGATCAGGAGATAAAAGATCATTACAAAGATGTTTTAATTCAGGTTCAGGACCGATTAATGACCTGTGCATCAATTATTGCAACCGATTGTGAAAACTGTAAAGTAAAAATACCTGAGTTGTATAGCGCTGATATAGAAATGATTGAAAAAGAGATTGATGCTATGGAATCAGAACTTACTCCATTAACATCGTTTATATTACCCGGTGGACATTCTGTTGTATCATTTTGCCATGTTGCACGCAATGTATGCCGTCGAGCCGAGAGAAATTCGTTAAAAGTAAAAGACCAATTTAAAAACAGCGAAAAAGTAATTCAGTATTTAAATAGGTTATCAGATTTTTTATTTGTGCTGTCGCGCAAGCTATCAGTGGATTTGGGAGCGAAGGAAACACCCTGGAAACCACGAATATGAAAAAATAATTTGGTTTTTTAATATTATTTCTATATTTGCAAAATTTTAAGGGTAGAATTAAAAATAATTATATATATGTATTGGACACTAGAATTAGCATCAAAACTTGAAGATGCCCCATGGCCGGCATCAAAAGAGGAGCTTATCGATTTTGCAATTCGATCGGGAGCCCCAATGGAAGTAATTGAAAACCTTCAGGAAATTGAAGACGAAGGAGAAATTTACGAAAGCATCGAAGATATTTGGCCAGATTATCCAAGTAAAGATGATTTCTTTTTTAACGAAGAAGAATATTAATAACAAGGGGACTTTTTTAAGTCCCCTAATTATTTTCCACTAACTCATCCAGAAAAATATCTGTCATCTTTTTAGGCCTCAAATTCTCGAGCCATTGAAATCCTTTTAGCTTTGTTTCGGTAAGCTCTTCGAGTGGATAGAGTGTTCCGGCGGGTTGTTTTATCATATTAATCCTCGAAACCTGACTATTATTAAGATAAATAATCAAATCGCTGCTTTCAGCCTGATTAACACCAACAATCTCTTCTTTATCTTTTGTAAAGTAAATCGTTTGGCCGTTACCAAAAACATCAACCTTATAAAGCTTGTTATTTTTAATATAACCTGTCATATTCTTACCGCGAATCTGATTAAAACGAATAGTATCTTCCTGCGAAACAATAAAAGCATCCTCATTTAGATTAAACTTATCCATTTTTCTATTGCGGGTTTGTATCTCGACATACTGAGCTGTAAGCTGGCTTCCTTCAGACCATATAATTGGTTGCCTATACATGCGTATTATCGAATCTTTAAACGAATAAGCCATAGAATCGCAACTGCCCTGAAAATCATCCCTAAAGATTTTAACTTTATAATATGCCTTTAATATTCGGTGAATTCCGGATGAATCGTACTCCGATCGCAAGGTATCGGCATGTAAAAACAATGAGTCGATTTTATCAGTTACCTGAATCATTAAAGCTTTATCGGTGATTAAAAAATTTTCGGGCTCCTTTTGGTAATAAGCATAATTCCCTTTAAGGATCATATTTTCGGTAGTATCGATAAGGCTGATGTTCTGAAATGCTTTGCCAATACCTTGCATATCATTGTAATAAAGACTATCGCCCATCAATATCTTTTCCTTGTTCTGATAAACTGCGTTTTTATTGAACTGAAAAATTTTTACGTTGGTATTGTACCAGCCATTTTCGGCATATAAATGTTCTTCGGTATTATAAATATTGGTAGGTCCGACAAAAAAAGCTGTTTCGGAACGTGTGTTATATTTTAGCGTATCCGTTTCGATAGTATATTCGGGAGAATTACCAATAACACTATCTTTAAAAAAGAACATGCCTTCTTTAAAATAGTAATAACCACGGTTACTTGTTAACTCATTGTCGGCATTAATAATTCGGCCGCCATTAAAATACCAGGCTACATCAGTAGTATTGTTAAAATCAAGTGAATCGGTATAAAGAGTAGTTTCGTCGTCTTTGAGAGTTACATTGTTTCGAATCTTACCAATTGTTGTGTTTCCATCATATCGCAAAAAATCGCCATATAAATGAACTGTATCTCCTCTACTAACATGCACGTTATGATAAGCCAGAAAAACATTTTCTTTTGAAAACAAATAGGCACTATCGCAATAAATAGTGGCATTGCTATGCTTAAAAATAACATTACCAATAAATCTTCTTATTCCTTCGGATTGCTTTCCTCCAGCCAGATACTCAGAGTTAATGATTTGTATCTGCTCTTTTTTTTGAGCAATCAACCCGGAAGAAAGGAAAAAGTTTATTAAAATTAGTATACAAATTATGCCTTTTCTGTTTTGCATAAATAAATTACGATTATTTTATCCAGCCTTTTTTCAGAAATTCGCAATCAATAAAAGATTCATCGATATGAATGTAGGTTTTCTTTTTATGCTCCTCGAGCCAATTATTAATTAGCTCTTGCTGTTTTATGGACAAAGCCAACATCTCGACATTTTCATAATCATCTTTAAGATCGGCCTTATGTGCTTCAATTTTTCTCTTTACTCTGATGATTTTATATACTATATCGCCCTTTTCATCAACAGACTCGAATGGTTCAGATAGCTCTCCTATTTTTAATTTCTGAACAATATTATACATTTCCTGAGGTAACTCATCGAGTTCGAATTTTGTTGATGAGTTATTCTGATTTACCATGATACCTTCGTTAAATTTCGACTGCTCATCTTCAGAGAATTTTAATGCGGCTTCTTTAAAGTTTAAACTATCGAGTCTTAATAGATTTGAGATACTATCGAGCTTGCTCATCGCTCTTACTTTAACTTCAATGTCAACTTTGGGTTTAATTAAGATATGACGAACGTTTGCCTGGTTACCTTCTTTTGCAATAAGCTGAATAAGATGAAATCCGAAAGATGATTCAACAATTCGTGAAACAGCATCATCTTTTAAAGAAAAAGCTGTACGTGCAAATTCAGGATCAAGTTCTTCGCGGGTTCTGAATCCAAGTTCACCACCTTTACGCGCTGATCCGGGATCTTCGGAATATAATACTGCCAATGTGGTAAAACGCTCACCATCTTGTATTCGTTGTCGCAATCCTAATAATTTTTCGCGTGCTTCAGCTTTGGAAATTTCGCTGGCAATTGGAACAATAACGACCTGCTGAATTTCATACTGCGTATTTACCATTGGAATACTATCGGGATCGAGGCTTTTGTAAAAACGATTAACTTCTTTGGGGGAAATCTCTAATCCTGAAACGATTTCTCTTTGCATAGTTTGGGTAAGCAATTGATCGTGAATAAGTGGTCTGAAATCTTCTTTAATTTCTAAAATTGATTTATTATAATACTCTTCGAGTTTTTTTTCTGATCCAATCTGACGGATAAAATAATTTAATCGGCGTTCAAGCTCCGATTCAACCTGATTTGCACCGACAACCAAACTATCAAGTTCTGCCTGGGTTAATAGCAACCGCTGTGATAACAGCTCTTCGAGCACCTCGCATTTCATATTGCCGCTCGGCGATTTATAACCTTGCGCCATAAACTGCAATACCTGGTTTTCGACATCACTCTGCAACACAACCTTATCGCCAACTACAGCTACTACCTGATCGATCATCAGTTTTTCCTGGCCAGAAACCTGTACAATTGAAAAAAAGCTGAAAAGTATAAAAATAGTAATCTTAATTTTCTGAATCATTTTAAATGGTATTAATAAATTACAAACTCGTTTCTATCTAGCGCATCATTATAAATATTGGTCTCAATCTCATCTAAAAAAGTGAATTTTCTTTTATTAAGAATGATACTTTTTATTTTAAGCTCGGCATAATCGATCGGCTGGACTGTGCTCTTCAGCGCAGATTCATTAATCTTTACAAAATAATAAAATGCCGAATCGCTTATTTCGATAAACTTTTGATATTTAAGTATTTGATCTTCGTTTGCTGCATCAAGTGGCACTTCTTTAATTAAATCATTGAAATTAATCCACTCATCGTTAAACGAATGATATTTAGTTGCATACTGATAACAATATTCATCAAGCTCTAGCTTATTATCAGGATCATCGGACTTAAACCATTGACGAACCTTTTGTATATCAGTAGTTTGATTTGATATTTTAATAATCGAAGCTTTTAGGATATTTTGATTGAGGATAAAATTACCCGAAAATTGGTTGTAATAGTTACGAACCTCACTGTCGGTAACAACGGTATCGATTTTTTGCTTTATCAGCTCCTGCTTATACCTGAAAATTAATAGCGATGATTTATAATCTTCGATTTCTTTCTGAATATTTTTACTTTCGTCCGACAGATTTATTTCAGCCTTACGCACCATCAATTGTTTTTTAATCCAGTTGTTGATATAGTTACGCACAATAATAATACTGTCATCTTTTGATATCTGAGACGGAACAATACCTTCCAGATCGCTCATATACAAATAAGAATTGTAAACTTTTGCCACAGGACGATCCGATTCTGATATCTTTTGCTTTGTGCAGGAAACAAGCATAAAGATGATTAAAAAATATATCGGGTATAGGTTTTTCATGCTACTTCTTTATTTCGGCTAAAACCTTTTCGTTAATAGTAACATTATATTTACTTTTAAGTTCTTCTGTCCAGCTTTTTTCTAAATAACTCTGGTAATCAGAAATGATCTGTCCTTTTGTCTCGTGAAATGATTTAACGTATTCTGGTTGCACCTTTCCATTTACAAGTGCATTGTTATAATCAGCAGGTTTATTCATTTTCCAGATATAATAATCAACATATTCGTTTTCGCCTCTATTAAAAACGCCGGTAATAATCTTTAATTGTTGATTATCCAGGGTATTGTACTTTTTTAACAAATCATTATTCGTTACTTTTTTACCAAAACTACTTTTATTGATGGTTTTTGACACTTTCTTCAGAATTTTTGCATTTTCAGAGTAATAAACGGCTCCATCAAACTTTTCGTCCCAAACATAGTTGTTTTTGTTTTCTTCGTAATACTTCAATTGCCCCACCGAATCGTTCTGAGCTTTCGACCATACTTTCTGATCAGTAATTTCGAAATACAAAATGCCATCGTGATATTCTTTAATCGTGTTCTTAAACTCAGGATACTTTTTTTCTAAAGATTTATCTTCTGTTTCAAGAATTATACTCTCTACAAAATAAGTAAAGTACTTCCTTAGTTTCTCGGGGTCAAGATCATTCGAACCATTAATGTTATTTAAATAATTGCTGAATTCTTTTTCGCGGGTTACTTTTCCGGCATAAACAAATAAGGTATCGTTTCTTTTTAATTTCTGATCAAGATATCGTGTGTTTGCCATTAAACGGCTTTCGGTTGAGTCGTAATAACAAGGATTATTCGATTCCTTAATTCTAAAGCCATTCTGCGATTTAAGTTTATTAATCAGTGCCGTTCGGGCAACATCAATTCTCTGATCTTTACCTACTTTATATTTTAACTCCGATTCCAGCTCTTCAAAAGTGCCTACTTCCTTTTTATCAATTCGCTTAATGATATGCCAGCCAAAACTCGTTTTTACAGGCTGAGAAATACTTCCATTCGATGAAAGACTAAAAGCAGCTTTTTCAAATTCAGGAATCATTTTACCGGTGCCAAACCATGGCAGTTCGCCTCCATTATTTATTGATCCACGATCTTCGGAATACTGTTTGGCCAATTCGGCAAAATCCTCACCATTTTTTGTACGATGATAGATTTCGTTGATAAGTGCTTTTTTGCTTTGTTCTTCGGCTGCAGGAATACCTTGAGGTGTTAACAGCATGATATGAGCAACTTTAATCTGCCCGATTGATTTTCGAACATCGGTCTTTTGTATGATATGATATCCGTACTGAGTTCGCACAGGCATTGATATTTCGCCAACCTTCATCTTATAAACAGCATTCTCAAAAGGATAAACCATATCAAAAACTGTGAAATAGCCTAAATCACCGCCGTTATACTTAACTGATTTATCATCAGAAGCACCTTTGGCAACATATTCGAATGGTTCACCGTTTATAACCCTTAAACGTAAAGCCAGAGCTTTTTCGTAAGCCAATAAAGTATCTTCTGGAGCAGCTTCAGGACTAACCTCTACATGGATATGGCTGGCCCTCACCTCATATTGCATCCTGCTAAAAGCCTCTTTAATCAATTTTTCATTCGTGGTATTATCAATCAGATATGGTCTTGCCAATTGGTCTCTATATCCTTTCAGCTCATTTTTAAATGATGGCAAAGTATCTAAACCACTTTTTTCAGCCTCCCTAACCTTAAGCTGAAAATTAATAAACAACTGCAGATATTCATCTACAGACATTACCTCACCAGTTGTAATATTTGTTTTGTTTTTATTGTATTGATTTAAAAATTCATTTTTGCTAATCTTCTTACCATCAACAGTTAACAAGGTTTCATCAGCCTGTTGTTGTGCATTCAACTGAAAAACCATTAAAAAGGCAAGAAGAAGGAATACAATTTTATTCATTACAGATAGATGTTTTTTATAATTATTTTTTATATCTGACGGCTATAATTTGGTGCCTCGCGGGTAATTGCCACATCATGCGGATGACTCTCGTTCACGCCAGCAGCTGTAATTCTTACAAATTTAGACTGCATTAATGTTTTTATATCAGGAGCACCACAATACCCCATACCAGCGCGTAAACCACCAACAAGCTGATAAATAACCTCTGATAAGCTGCCTTTAAATGGAACTCTTGCAGCAATACCTTCGGGAACAAGTTTACTAATATCGTCTTCAACATCTTGAAAATATCGGTCCTTCGAACCTTGCTGCATTGCTTCGATCGATCCCATACCTCTGTACGATTTGAATTTACGGCCATTGTATATTATCGTTTCACCTGGCGACTCTTCAACTCCGGCAAACAGCGATCCTGCCATAACAGTGTCAGCACCTGCAGCAATCGCCTTAACAATATCACCCGAATACCTTAACCCACCGTCACCAATAACAGGAACTCCTGAACCTTCGATAGCTTTTGCAGCTTCATAAATTGCCGAAAGCTGAGGTAATCCAACACCCGCAATAACACGGGTGGTACAAATTGATCCCGGACCTATTCCTACTTTTACAGCATCAGCACCAGCTTTAACAAGAGCTTTTGCAGCCTCGCCAGTACCAATATTACCAACTACCACATCAATTTGAGGAAATGATTTCTTTACTTTTTTAAGCATATCAATAACACCCTTTGAGTGTCCGTGAGCAGTATCGATAACAATAGCATCAACACCTGAGTTAACCAACGCAGTAACTCTTTCGAGCGTATCATGTGTAACACCAACTCCAGCAGCTACTCGTAATCGGCCCTTTGAATCTTTACAAGCAATCGGATTATCCTTAATCTTTGTAATATCTTTATAAGTTAACAATCCGATAAGCTTATTATTTTCATCAACTACCGGTAGTTTTTCAATTTTATGTCGTTTTAAGATATCTGCCGCTTTCTCCAGATCGGTTGTATGATGTGTGGTAATAATATTATCCTTTGTCATCACCTCTGAAATCTTTCTGTTCATCGATTTTTCAAAACGAAGGTCGCGGTTTGTAACAATACCAATAAGTGTTTTGTTTTTATCAACAACCGGAATACCACCAATTTTATATTCTTTCATAAGGTTTAACGCATCGCCAACAGTTCCTTCTTTATGAATAGTAATAGGATCGTAGATCATGCCGTTTTCAGCACGTTTTACAGTTTTTACCTGCCTGGCTTGCTCTTCGATACTCATGTTTTTGTGAATAACACCAATGCCTCCCTCGCGAGCGATAGCAATAGCTAACTCAGTTTCAGTAACGGTATCCATAGCAGCCGATACTATGGGGACATTTAATGTAATATTTCTCGAAAACCGAGTTGAAATATCCACGTTTCGTGGAAGCACTTCTGAATATTGAGGAATCAACAATACATCATCGAATGTCAGACCCTCTATCGAAACTTTATCTCTTAAAAACGACATTGTTTTATAGTTTTTTGTATTTTTAAAATTGTGCCAAATTACAAAAAATTAGCAAATTATTGGGGTTAAATTTACATAATATCGAAACTCTCGATTTTTTTAACGATTTTTAACC
>JAVEZW010000119.1:0-10048 GCA_034002805.1 Bacteroidales bacterium
GACTGCTGATTGGCTAATAAGTGAGTTCTTTTTAAAAGACCATTCAAGTGGCATTCAACTAAAGAATATAAAATTTACTGGCGAAAAGAAAAGCCTTGGGTATTTTATTTATAAGGGAGAATTTAAGATTTTACCATCTGATGGTATAATATTAAGTACTGGTAATGTTATTGACTCTGAAGGATCTCTTGGAAATATTGCATCGACAGAAAATCATTCGGATGGCGATATTGATATAGAAATAATAGCTAATAACAGATCGTATGATGCAGCTATTATAGAGTTTGATTTTATGTCGTTTTCTGACAGTGTTTCTTTTTCGTATGTGTTTGCTTCTGAAGAATATCCGGAGTATGTAAATTTTGGAGTGAGTGATGCATTTGCATTTCTGGTGTCTGAAAAAGATGATAACAAAAAAATAAATCTGGCCACTTTACCCAATTCGTCTATTCCAATAACTATTGATTTAATTAATATTAAGGCAAATAGTCAATATTTTATTGCAAATTCGCATATTGATTTTATAAACCAAAACTATTCAGAATCGGCATTAAGATTTTATTACGAAAACAAACGTTTATTTGAGTTTGATGGATTTACCGTTGTTTTGGAAACAGGATTAAAACTAAAACCCTTCACAATCTATCACTTTAAAATAGTTATTGCCGATGTTGGTGACATGAAATTTGATTCGTGGGTTCTTCTTAAGGGAAATTCATTCAGGAGTTGTGGTCTAAAATCCAATCCTACCAAACAACAAATCACAACATATTTTAATGAGTTTTCGACAGATACTTTACATATTTCAGAGTTAGATAGTACAATTAGTATTGAAACACCCATATATTTTGAATTTGATTCGGATAAGTTAAATGATTCTGCACAAACTATAATTGATCATATCATAACAATGCTTAATAATACGGATTTTAGCCTAGAAATTAACGGCTATGCTGATAAAGTAGGTAACAACAAGTATAATATTGAATTATCTAAACTGAGAGCCGATGCTGTAAAGAATTATATAATTTCAAAAGGTATTTCCGAGAAAAGAATAGAATCAGCCGGTAAAGGAGTTTTAGAATTACAAGATGATCATCTCTCCAGAAAAGTACAATTCATATTTAAATAGCTAGAATTATCTTTTTCCAAGTATTTCGAATTGTCTGGTAATGGTTTCACCAAATTCATCAACCAACGTAAGGTAATGTTTGCCAGGCATTACATTAATATTCATCTCATGAATACCCTTTGTTTGTCCTATATAAGTATTATCAATATGCCAAAAAATGGTTGTTTCGGATGACCGGTGAGCTACCTGAAAAATAACTTTTCCAATTTGTCCATCAAGTTCTATTGGAATAAATATCCGGGTTAGTTCGCGGGGATAAATGACATCCATTGACTGTTTTTTAGTATTTTGCTGGCACTTAACTGAAAGAGGTGGTAAAACCTTATAATTAGGGTGCTTTTGCCTGTAATACCATTCCTGAACCGGAGGAAGTACAAACCACGAAACATGTTTCATTTCGTAAACATTACTGCATTCTGCAGTTACCCTTTCCCCATTTTTATCAATATGAATTATTTGATGATAAGGACATTTCTCTGATCGTAAACCAGCAGCGTGAACATAAACAGAGTCAATATCATCGCAATTTAGCGATGAACGGTATCCACTTTCCTTGCAAACTGGAATTTTCACCAATTCATCGTATGGTGGAGAAAACCATTTATTGGTGGGTAATAATTTAAATATTTCGAACATTAGCGGGGCTGCAGTATTTAAACCTGTAAGTCCGGGTCGCCCCTCGCCTGTTGCATTTCCGATCCAAACACCTACAACATGTTCTGGCGTTATGCCAATAGACCAACCATCTCTGAAGCCAAAACTTGTGCCAGTTTTCCAGGCTATTTGTTGTGAGGAGCTGTAATTTTCCCAACCTGTTTCCTGATACGGCCTGTTCACGTTTTTCATTGCTATAAAAGTTAGCCAGGAGCTTGCTGCATCAATAACAGCTGTTTTTTCATGAACTATATTGTCTGATTCGGTCTTATTGGTATAAATATAGTTAATTGCATGAAAGTCAGCTTTATCATACATTGAATTGTAACTATTAAAATGATTTAGGCTTCGGGTCATACTGGCATAGCAAGCAGTTAATTCATCAAGTCTTACCTCGGCGCCACCCAAAATTAATGATAATCCATAATGACCTGCTGAGTTAGTAAGTGTACTAATGTTCAGTTTTTTAAGTTTGTGATAAAATTTATCTGTACTATACTGCTGAAGCATTTTAACAAAAGGGATGTTTAGCGATCTGAATAATGCTTCATCAGCAGGAACATCGCCATCATAGGTCTTATCAAAATTTTTAGGAGAATAACCAGCAATTTGAGTAGGAATATCTGCTACGAGTGATTGAGGTAAAATTTCACCATCCATAGTCATAGAAGCATATAAAAATGGCTTTAAAATACTTCCACTGCTTCGTGGTGAAGAAATTACATCAACTTCGTTATTATGGAGATTTTCTTTATCCTGAGTATTTCCAATATATACCAACACATTACCCGTTTCAACTTCCACAATAATCGCTGCAGCGTTATAAATTTCATTATTCTGAAACTCCTTACTGTAACGACTAATTATTTGATTTACCTGGTTTTGTAGGGGTAAGTTCAATGTTGATCGAATTACTTGTCCATCATATCCTTCTTTTTTTGCTCTATTAATAAGATGAATAGCATGATTAGGCAATGAAAATGGTTTTTCAGGCAGTGGTTCATCAACAGCGAGCTCATAATCAAACTGATCAAGAATACCTTTATTATTTAATTTTTTAAGTAATAAGTCTCTTTTGCGTTTTAATTCATCTCTGTTTTTTCCCGGATAAATTAAAGATGGTGCATTTGGTAAAACTGCCAGAGTAGCTGCTTCGGCCCATGAAAGATTTTGTGGTTTTTGCCCGAAGTACCGCCATGATGCTGCATCTAAACCAATTACATTTCCTCCAAAGGGTGCATTTGATGAATACAAAGACAAAATTTCTTTTTTCGAATATCTTATTTCAGCTCTAATTGATAATATGCATTCAATTGCTTTTTGGTATATATTTCGTGGTTTACCATGTCTTGATAATCTTATAACCTGCATAGTTATTGTGCTACCACCACTCACAATTCTTTTAGCTTTTATATTCTGTTTAAATGCTCTATACAACGATACAGGATTTATTCCAGGATGCTTATAAAAATATTCATCCTCGAAATATTGAATGGCAACTGCAAATTTATAAGGAACTGAATCGTTATGTGGAAAATGCCACTGGCCATTACTGGCTATCCTTGCCCCCAGTAATTCATTGTTTCTGTCAACAACAACAGTACTGGTTGGACTATTAAATAAAGGATTAGGTAAACAAAACAGAAACCAACCAATCAATCCTATCAAAAGAAAAATAAGAATCTTTTTTATCATGCAATAAATTCGAAAAAAAAATAAAGAATTACGAACCGAGCTGAACTTTTGAAAACTGATTCGTAATTCTTTAAATGATTTAAACTAAACTATTTGCCGGTTTCAACTACTTCAATCCATCTACCAGCTTTTTTAGCATTTACTTCGTTGTCGTACATTGCTTCGCAATAAACAGTTGGCAAATAGTATTTACCAAGGTAAGTTGCATTTAGCTGAATTCTGAACACTTTTCGCTGGTTTGCCTTTATATCGAAATAAGTATAAACGCGATCGTCTCTAATATCTTGATATTCTGGTTTATCCTGGCTAATAATGTTATCAGCGGTTTCCATACGAGTATTTCGAATCTCCCAACCCGAAGGGAAAATCTGTGTTAAAGCCATTTCTTCATAATCTGATCGTATTCCAGGGTGTTGAATAGTAACCTCTGCAACAAAATCTTTTCCTTGAGGTAACTTATCAACGCTAATTTCTTTTCCTTCAAGATCAAGATAACGAACAGACATTCGTAAATCATTTTCAGACGAAATCTTCTCACCAGCAACTGGTATTCCACTTAACAAAATTCGAGAGAAAATGACTGATTTTCCATTGTTTGTAACAGTTACAGTGCCATTCGGATTAGCCAACATATCAAAATTAAATTGAGATACAGGCATTTCAGTAACTGAGTTTTGTCCTTTTCCGGTATTTAATTTATAAGTAAAATTCAATGATCTGTCACCTTCCTCGTTACCAATATATTTAGAAATAGCCATCAATCCGTATGCTGTAGTTTGGGTACTGTACCATCTATCAGAACCCAATTTTTTAGCCAACTCATCTATTAAAGATTTTGCTTGTTTTTTATTATTCATTAAGGTAAGAGTTTCGATTATCATTGCATGATCACGTTCAGATGATCCATAAGTATTTGAGTACTCTTTATAATCCTTAACTGTAGTTTCGAGATTTTTAACTAATTCATCTGCAATTTCGGGTTTGCCAGCAAGATAATAAGCAGCTGCAAGTCTCCATTTTGCCTGGATAGATAGATTTTTATTTTCACGCATTCTGTTCATAACACCTAAAGCTGGTTTGTCAGCCAATGCAAGTGTGTAAAGCCTGTATGCCTGGATTAAATCATCATTTCGGGAATAGTGTGAATACTGGTTTATTTCATTCGAAGACCAGCTCCTAGCCATTTTATTCTGATATTTTATCCATGATTCAAGCCATCCAATAGGCAAATCGAAACCTTTAGCTTTAGCTTCGAGCATAAAATGTCCTGCATAGTTCGTTCCCCATTCATTCGATTCATCGTATAATCCTGGCCAGTATGACATTCCACCATCGGGTTGCTGAAAGGTTCTTAAACGATTAATTCCAGCCTGAATATTGCTCTGGATCTCTACCTTTTGCTCATTAGTTAATTCTATAAAGTTATTTAAGAATAACTGTGGAAAAACAGATGATGTAGTTTGTTCAATACAACCATGCGGATATTGAATTAAGAAACTTAATCGTTCTTCAAGATTTATAGGCATAATTCTTGAAACTTCGAGTTTGCCAGTATTAGTACCTTTCATACCAAGAGCTTCGTAGTTTCCTGTCCACGATTGGCCTGGTTCAATTACGCCGCTTATAACGCTAGAAATCTTAGGATTAGCAATTCGTACATTTAATTCAATTTCGAATATTGCTTTTTCCTTTCCACTTTCTGCAATTATTTTTGCTGTTCCAATACCCAACTCATTAGCTACTTTATAATTAAATGAAACAAGCTGATCTCCTTCTTTAGCAAACTGCAGATTGGCATTAGAGTTTCCTACAGGAACTAAAAATTCATTTGTTTCTACTCTAACTTTTACATCTTTTATTTTAGGATCCATTGTAAATACGGTAACAGGAAGTTTTACCTCTTCACCAGGCCCAACAACTCTGGGTAATGTAGCTACAACCATCAAAGGCTGTTTTACAGGTGTTGTTTTTTCCGATGATCCATATGCTCCATCATATCCTGCAACTACCATGGTTCTTACTGAACCAACATAATTAGGCATTACAAAGCTATGTTTTGATTTATCACCTGATTTTAATTTAAATGGACCTAAAAATTTTACAACAGGTTTAAATCTATTTGCTTCCTTACTTCCTTTTTTATCTGCAAATTCATCACCTCCAACTTCTAATAAGCCTGCAAATTCACCCGAGAATGCACCGATAACATAATCATACATATCCCAGGTATTAACACCTAGTGCATCACGAGCATAGAAAACATCCCAAGGCTGTGGTGTAACATAATTAGTTAAATCAAGTAAACCATCATCAACAATAGCAATTGTATAACTCATTGGTTTTCCGTTTTCTTCACTAACCTGAATAGTCACATTTTCGTTTGGAGCCAGCACATCTGGCATATTTATAACAGGTTTAAGGTGCGTTGCTGCATCTTCAACCATCATTGGCTGAACACCATACAAACGCATTGGTAAATCATTTAAAACCTGGTTATGTGGTTGTAAAAGTGCTACATACACATATACATTAGGTGTCATCTTTTCAGTTACCTTCAGTTTATAGCTAGTTGATCCTTCTTTCGTTTCAACCCAATCTGAGAAGATAACATCTGTTCCAGACTCAATACTTATTAAAGCTCTTCCTTTTGGACTCGATGGAAATGTAATTACAGCCTCCTCACCAACATTATAACTTTTCTTATCTAAAGAGAAAGTAAGCATTGTAGCTCCTCCGGGAGCATTGTTATCGCGTTGATCCCACCATCCTGAATAATCCATATATACAATTTGCCCTGTACAATGTCCGCTTATCGGATCGGTAACTTTAATAAACAATCTTCCCCAATAGTTTTTATTTAGCTTTAGGTCGAACGTACCTTCGCCATTTTGGGTATTTGCTGTAAGTGTTTTTTCGAGTACACTTCCTGTATTACTAATATATCTGGCTATTTCATCTTCTTCGTTACGTTCCCACCACCATCTCCAATAGAGTTTATAAATTTCAATTTTCAAAGCAGATCGGCTTACTGGGTTTCCTTTTTCATCAACAGTAACCAACGGAATCTTATGAGCAATATCTGACATTAATGCGCCATTCCAGCCCTTTCCTTCTGGTGCTTTTATTCCAACATACGATGAATAAGGAGAGTATAATAAAGAAAACGCCCTAACACTAAAATCACCACTATTTTCGAATGCTCTTATTTTAAAACTGGCTTTAAGCATTCCGGGAGCTGTATTCTGAACGTTTATAGCAGGCTTAACTGTGGCATTTCCATTCTCATTAACAGTGCCTTCAAAAATTTTTGATTCATCGGCATAATATTCTCGCGATGGATCATCAAAAATAAAATCAGGGTAGTTTTTAAACACAGTTTTTGTTTTAGCAAGCCTCATTTCGATATCTGCTTTAAGGTTGCCAGCAATAGCACCATGGAGCCATTTAACTGTTAAATTACCTGTATTTGCTGATTCTTTAGAGAGTATTTCGGTTCCAAAATCCAGATCAATTTTTAGTCTGTTTGGTTTTATTGTCTCTATTTTTAAAGATTTTTCAAAAATTGATCCTCCAACTTTAACTTTTGCAATCCAATTTCCGGTTGGAGCATCACTAGAAGTTTTGGTTCTGAAATCATACAATCCATCAACACTAACCGATCTGATTATTCGGTTATAGATTTGTCCCCTTGGATCGATTAATTCAAAAACTACAGGATGATTTTCGGGTAAGGTTTTTAGTTTATCTTCAATCATAAACGATACAAATATCGAATCACCCGGTCTCCACACGCCTCTTTCTCCATAGATAAATCCTTTAATTCCTTTTTTCGATTTATTACCTCCAATATTAAACATGCTTAGCGACAAAGAAGATCCGTCATCTAATCTTAAATAACCATACTGATCACCCTTTTTTGCAATTAATATATAAGGTTTTTTCTCAATACTAATTGTTGCCATTCCTTTACCATCGGTAGTTTCTGTTGCAATAAGCTGTTGTTGAAAATTATAAACCTCAAGTGTAACTCCTGATAAGGGTTCGGTAGTTTTTAAATCGGTAATTGCAAAAAACATGTTGTTGCTATTACCGCCTTTAGCAATGATACCAAGATCAGAAGCAAAGACATTCTGAGCAATTATTCTTTCGCCATACATGTAATATGATTTTTTGCATGGGTCTTCTCTTTCTTTCCATTCATAATCATGATAGTAATCATAATTGTCAGATCTGTCAAATCCTCTCCAACTCCAGTAGTCATAATCACTTTCATCAGCTTTATTAATTAATTCAGGGTTTTCAGAGAAATCGTTGCTTTCTTCAACTTGCGATTCACAAGGGTAGAGTGATTGCGACTTATTAAAACTGACTATAACTCTATAGATAGCTCCTGGCTCGGTTGTAAATAATTTTGAAAGATCAAGAGAAAAAGTATTCCATTGACCATAATCAATTGACTTTTCAGCGGTTAGTGGTATTGCTTTATTAAAAACAATTCTTCCAACCCGCTTCATTTCTTCATTTCCACCAAACTGGTTTACCTGAAAAAACTGTAACACGTTATTTTGGAATATTTTTACGATTTTTACGTTAACAGCACTTAGGTTTACCGCTTTAAATGGCAGTACTAATCCGTTTGTACTTGGGAGAATATTACCTTTTCCAATAAATTGAACTTCTGGCTTAATGCTCTGAAATCTTATACTTGATGAAAACGCTTCTGTTAATTTGTAACCCAGAATATTTTTTACTCCTGGTTCAACTATAACTTTTGTTGAGCTAAGTTGTCGTGCTTCCGGGTAAATTTTAATATCATTATCTTCGATAATAAACCGAATCTCAGCATTGTTTTCAAGTCTTATAAGTCCGTTAAGGTCCTGTCTTTCGTCCAGAGGATCTGAAAATGATAATGTAATGAACTGCGATGGTTGTTGAGTAATATTAACATTCATAATCTTAAAATCTCCCAATGATGGAATTTCAAAGTCATCTTCGTATTTACTGTCAACGTTTATAAATTTACCATCCCATTTTAATTTCACTATTTGTTTGTCATCTTTTCTATGGATCGAATCAATCTGAAAGCTATGAGTTCTGCCATCTGAGGATGACTCCCATGCAACAGGCAGTGTTTTTCCATTCTGAACAGCTTGTAGCAAGGTCGAAATCTCGTCCTCATCAGCATAATCAGCTGTATAAACATTACCGGTAAGCATTTGCTTTTCGAGATTTGTTTTTATGTATGGTTTTATACCATTGATTGTTGCAGAAAAACCTTGCTTTATAACGTAAAAATCAAACTTAAAAACCTCAAATTTGGTAGGAACCTCTTTTACTTTGCCAAGGTTGAAAGTTACGTTGTATTGTTCTCCGGATTCTAATTTTTCTTCGGGTCTGAATTCAATAGTTCTATTATTAATCCAGGTGGCTATACCCTTAATACCAGGACTAAAGTTTAAAACTCCTTTTTTAACCTCAGCATTAACTTCAATATCAGGTATGGCATCCATTAAAATAATCCTAATTACAGATTGATTTGATATGGTACCTGAGGTATATCCTGTAATATAAGATGTAAAACCAGGATCAATTTGTGTTTCTTTTTGATTCGATTTTTTTACCAAAAAGAATACGATTACAGCTATAATTAAAATAATTACAGCTAAAACAAGTTGGGTTTGTTTTTTCATGGGTTAATAATTAAGGTGTATTTTAGTATAAAATAATAACTACCAATCTGACAAATAACGATTTGCCAGATTATGATATTAATAAATCTTTGTTATCGAACTAACTTAAATGCAAGTTCAAGCTTCTCGGTTAATCGCTTAAAAACTTCTTCTTGTGAGCCTAAACCATCTATATGGTATATGTTCTTTTGCTTTTCGTAATACTCTAAAACAGGTAGCGTCCTATATTGATATGTTTCGAGTCTTCTAACAATCACGTCTGCATCAATATCGTAATTTCGCTTATCTGGGGTTTTGCTACGTGCATTTAATCGTTTCATCGATTCTAGCAGTGAAACGTCTAGATGAAAAACACACGAAACTGATGAATTGAGTTTTCTTAACAATCCATCTAAAATATAAGCCTGAACAATAGTTCTTGGATATCCTTTAAAGAAAAATCCTTTTGCATTTGGATGTAATTGAATTTGTTTTTCAATTAGTTTAATCGCAAACTCATCAGGAACAATATCTCCTTTTTCCATATATTCTCTTGCACTAAAGCCCATTTCTGTTCCTTTTTCGATTTCTTTTCGCAATAAGGATCCTGTAGATATGTAAACTAAATCATATTTTTCGGCAAGAAGTTTTCCTTGAGTTCCTTTACCAGATCCTGGAGGGCCAAACAATACAACATTGAGCCATGTTTTTGTTAATGTATTTTCAACCACATTGGTTATTCTGTCGAAAATTTCATCAACTGTGCCAACTCCATCAACCGAATAGCATATTCCTTTTTCTTTGTAGAATTGAGCTACAGGAATCGTTTTATTTTGATATTCTTTTAGTCTATTATGAATTACCTCTAACGTATCGTCAATTCTATTTTCTTTCTTAG
>JAVEZW010000120.1:0-10025 GCA_034002805.1 Bacteroidales bacterium
CCATTAAAGTATTCCTTTGAGCTTTTTAACGCCTCATCGAAGGTATACGTTTTCTGTTTTGTCTTTTCTTGCGATAACTCGCGTAACTTTTCATCCGTTGCCATTCCTTTTACGTACATTTTTTTCCTATTTATAAGGGGTTACCAATTAGTTTTTTTGTTTTTTGATTTTTTTAAAGAGTATTGCTAAGTTAATTTAACTTAAAAGTTCTGACAATAATTTTAAGTTTGTATTTTTTAACATTTAATCGGAGTTATTAACGAAGGTAGTTAATTGTCTGAAAGCCTTGAATTTAAAGTTTCTTAGCTTCATAACTAAATTTTTTCAATTATAAAATAATTAATCAATATATATTTTCACACCGATTGTTAATAACACTTAATCGTTTCAGAAAACATTTTTGCAAAACCATTTTGGTGTAGCAATAAAATGACTGTATTGGAGAAAATAAGAATTTAAATCAACTTATAGATTATTGATTTACTCTTTAAGCATAGGTAAAACATTTTCTAAAGAACCTTCGTTTGGGGAGGGGTTAAGGTTCAATATTTTACAAACTAACGGATACAAATCAACATTATTAATCGGAGGACTAACATACCCTTTTTTAAAAGCTGGGCCTATAGCGTAAAATATAGCATGCATATCGGAGTTTGCATTATCATATCCATGTGCACCTCCTTCAATTACCTGTTTTTCTCTACTGGGCCAAATGCTCCAGCTACTATCAGCTAATATTACAAAATCTTTTATACGAACGTTGTTACTAAAATGCATACGTGCAGGAACATCTTCTCTTTTCCAGGTACTAACATGAGGTATATTCTTTAAAGCAGTATATACCGAATCATAGTACTCATTTTTTGCATCAAAAAGAAAAATTGGATTGGTTCCGTCCTGATATTCTAGCCATTCGGGTTTTAAGTATTCATTTAAAAAGACGGCTCTGTCCTGATGTATTTCAGACATGCCATGATCAGAAAGAAAGATCATATTGATTTTTTCAGCAATAGGGAGCTCCTGAATACGGTTATAGAAGTTACCAACCAGCTGATCGATATATTCAACAGTAGTTATTAATTCTTGCGAATTAGGCCCATATTTATTCCCCATGGCATCAGGCTCATGAATGTACCACATAATTAAATGAGGTCGTTCGTTTTCGGGAAGTTGCAACCAGCTTATAACACTATCGGTTCTGTTTTCAAATGGAATAGCTTCGTTGTACTCAAGATAATAAGTAGGAAGTGCTTTTTCTATAGGAGCTTCGGAACCGAGCCAAAAATACGAAGCGCTTTTTACTCCTTGTTTCTCGGCGGTAGCCCAAACAGGCTCGCCAGTATAAAACTCTGAACTGGTAATACTGTATTTTTTACCCAGATCGTTTGCGAAGAACTTATTTAAAACAATACCATGGCTTTCGGTATAAAGGCCAGTGGCCATACTGTAGTGATTAGAAAACGTTTTTGTTGGGAACGAGGGAATAAAAGCCTGAGCTCTTACACCATTTTTGGCTAAACGTTCAAAATTAGGAGTGTTTGCTTTTTCGGGATAATCCCAACGAAAACCATCCATGGAAAGAATAATAACATATTGATCTTTTTCGCAGCTTTGTTGAGCATAAACAATGGTGTTATGAACAAAAAGTATAAAAATGGCGGCAGCTTTAAGCTTATATTTTAACATATCCATTAATCTCTATATATACTATTGCAAAAACAATAATTCTGTTATTTTGTTTTTGCAAGGTTAAATTTAAAAAAGGGGCAAAATGCCCCTTTTGAAAACTTTTACATAAAATTAATCAATTTTTACTTTTTCACCAATCTGTGTAAACTCAGGATCAGGTCCTGACTTTGTACATTGAAAATGATATGTATAATAATGTCTTGTCAAATCATTTTCATAAGTATAAATTGTAACATAATAATGAACTTCAACTCCTGCAACTTCTGTAACTGCGTTTGGGTATTTTAAGGATAGTAGCTTCTTGAGACCATCGGCTACACTCTCCCATATTTTATCAAGTGCATCAGCATCAGATAGCCCTTCAAAACCAGGAATTTTATAAGTCTTTCTAGGCGCTATTCTTAAATCAAAATTTGATTTATAAGAGCCTGCTCCATAATAATACTCCTGAGTACCATAAGAATCCACAAATTTACTATCTATGTTTGCCTTAACGTAATCAACTAGCTTTTGGTAATCAGCTGTACTCATCGCAAATGTAACTGTTGGATCAAACTCCCAATAATCGCCATTATGTAAAAACTGTTCTGTTGTAGTTTTTATAAAGCTATAAGACGATACCCATTCACCTGAAGTGTAAGTTAATTTATCGGTTATTGTTTTTGTACCGATTGCTGAATTAACATAATATTTATATACTACATAAGCAGAAAAACCTTCTCCTGCTAAAGGATGTTTTGAATCTAAATACTTCGGCAAATAATCCATAGGTTTAACTGTTGTCGAGAAATTATCATTTACACCAGGTTCTCCCATGGCGTCATAGTCTAGACTAGTCAAGTAATGAACGTCCCCTTGTTTAACCCAGCTTGTTTCTTCAAGCTTATAATAATCGGTTTTTAAGATTGGGGTTCCTCCTATAATTTTACTACCTGCAAAAACAGTAACATCATAAATCTGCCAGGTTGGTTGATTTTCAAGATCCGATGTATATTTAAAGGCTATATTAATGGTTTGGTTTTTATAAGCTGCAATATTAATATCTCCTGAAGAATATTTGTCATAGCTAAAACCAAGTAATGCGGTATCGGCTATCTCACCCCAATCAATTACATCCCACGTTGCAGTTAAAGGATCTCCATCATAATCAGTTGATATGGCTACAGAAAGTTGCTCCCAATGATCGTTTAAGTAACGAATTGCATGTGTAAAGTTTAATACAACATTGTCATAATCACCTAATTCAATAGGTTTAGAAATCAACCAGTCTTCGTTTACGTATGCTGCACCTCCAGTAAAACCGGCCATTTTTGCATAAGTATCTGCACCAAAAGTAGTTTTGTACCATCCCTGTGTTCCAATTATGCTTATAGTGTCAAACTGACCAAGGCCAGTATCAAATCCTTCTCGAAGCCAGTAAGTTGTTGCTTCGTCAGGGAAAATTGGGGTTTTATCAGAAAGTAAATAATTTACTGCATATAAATCGCCACTAGCAGCTTCAGGGTATACATCCGTTAATACTAAAGGCAAATAAACGTCTGGGTTAAATTCTGGATAAAAATAACCAGCAAATCCAACTAATGAATCAACTGTTTTATAATCATCTTCTTCAAAGTCAATTATTGCCGCATCAGAATACATTGAATATTCTTCGGGCATGTCGGCGAAGTAATTATAAGTAATTAAAGCTGCAGATTTCTTACCATAAGCGGGAAATAATGCAGGAAGAATACTTGGTATAAATAACTGACCTGTATACTGTTGATTAAAAGCCTGGAATGTAGCAATATAACCAGCCATGGTAGAATCGGCTTTATTTTCAGCATATGCTTTTGCATAGTTGGCAGCTTTAGAGTAATCTGCAGCTAATAATGTATAATTGACCGTATTGTGATACTGATCTGCAACTTTATCCAACTCATCATAAATCTCCTCATTGGGATTACATGCTGAAAGGAAAAGAGCTATGAATGTAAATAAATAGAATATCTTTTTCATAATTCAACTTTCTTTTTGTGATTAAAAATTAATTTTAAGGCTTAGTGAATATGTGCGGCCAAAACCATAATATACCAATGCTGTACCTGCATCATGAGCGGCACCATCTTTAGCATCGGCAATATATTCTGTATCAAGCAGGTTATTCACATTTCCTATTAATGTTGCATTTACATTACCTATTTTAAAGCTGTATTTAGCATTAATATCTATCAAACTATAGTTAGGCATTTCCCATGCATCAACACTTTCAGCTCTGCTAGCAATATCAAAATCAGCAAAAAGATTGTCGTAGTAATTATAATCAACTCCAATCTTTACTTTAGGTAATACTTCATAATCGATACCAATAGCAGCAGTAGTTTGAGCAGAGTTTCCTACATGAACATCCTTAAGGCTAATAATAATTGTGGAATCTAGTCCAAATTCTTCATCGATTACCCTAGCGTCAACCTCTGCATTCCATTTCCAATCACCAATCGAGACCATAGCTTTAATATCAAGCTTCTTAATTGGTTGAGCATTCGCCGTTAACTCAATACCCATGTGTGTAGCATCCAATCCTGATAAATTTGCAGTTATATTATTACCCATTGATCGCTGTAAGGTTTTATCTTTCCATACAGTACGATACAAAGTCAAATCGGCATTAATCAAGGTTGATCTTAAACCATAACCAACCTCTGTTGAAAGAATTTTTTCATGAACAGCCTCCTCGTTAAAATCATTTTTTCTATCAATAAATACTGATTCAAAATATGGTGCTCTTGTAAAGTAACCGGCGTTAACAAATACGTTGTGGTTCTTGTTAATGTTATAATTTGCTCCTCCCTTAATAGACCAGTCAATAAATGTGTACCAATCGGTTGTTTGATCTTCTGGTAATAAGAAATAATCAGTTCTGCGATACATCTGATCAGATAATGATCCAGAAATAAATGCCGAATATTTTTCTGTTTTATATTCACCTTGCAAGAAAGCACCTATCCAAGCTAAATCGCTCAAATAGTAATAAGAAATGTAATCCCCTTTATATAAAGGTATTCCTGCAGGTCTATTTTGATTGTTATTATTTATATAGTATTCACCACCCAACAGATCATCAATCTGATAAGCATGATATCCACGATACCATCTTCCATCAAGTCCTCCTGTAATCTCTATACCAGAAACCTCAGTGTTTAATGTTGATACAACACCATACCAATCGTGTTCGTTAATTCCATTTGCAATAATAACTTCAGAACCATTCACTCGGTTTGCATTTCTTTCGATTGCTGCATCCCAGTCAATATAACCTTCTGGAGTCATAAGTGTCGTAGCATAAGGTAGTCCAGTATTAAAATCCTTTGAAACGAGACTGGAGTTACCATGAGTTCTTCTGCCACCACCTTTTGAAATTGAAGCATAAGCAGCTGTAGATAAGCTGGTATTTTCGCTTATATTCCAATAGTGGTTTAACGAAATCTGAGGCTTGTGATAATAGTTATATGCATAAGCAGTACTATAAATCTCTCCATTTCGATATCCGTAATCAGAATTGAATTTTATTCCATCTGGGTGATTACGGAACTCTTCGATAGAGTGCATTAAATTACGCTGATTGTGCCACTGTGGAGCACCAAATGCGGTAAAGGATAAGCTTTGATTATCATTAATTCGTTTCGAAACATTTAGGAAATATGACCAACCTTCGAAATTAGTTCCTTTAACATAACCATCGCCAAAGGTATGAGCCCCTGAAAGAGTAACAGCCCATCCATTCTCTAATAATCCGGTTGATGCAGTAAATGATTGTTTTGTATATCCATCGTTACCAATACCATAAAAAATATTACCACCAGCTTTTACATCGGTAGTTTTGGTAAGAATATTTATCGTTCCACCAACAGAAGAAATAGCTAATTTTGAAGCACCTAAACCACGTTGTACCTGCATAGTTTGAGTAACATCTGATAAACCAGCCCAGTTTGACCAGTACACTTTACCATTTTCCTGTCCATTAACCGGAACTCCATTAATCAACACCCCAATGTTATTTGAGTCGAAACCACGAAGGTAAATACGGCTATCACCATAACCACCACCAGCTTTTGTTGCGTAAACACTTGGTGTCGACTTTAAAATTTCAGGATATTCTTGTGTCCCAAGTTTTTCAAGAATAACTTCTGGTTTAATAGTAGAAATCGCTACAGGAGTTTCGCGATCTCTGGCAAATGAAGAAACGATTCGAATCTCCTCCAGACCGATTGCGTTAGGTTCTAGTTCAATTTTACCAAGATCAATTTCTTCACCTTGACGTAAGTTTACATCCCAGCTTTTTTCAATATATCCAACATAAGAGAATAAAAGCTTTTGCGCTCCCGAAGGGATATCAATAACAAAGCTTCCGCTTAGTGATGTTGCAGTACCAATTGTTGTACCGTCAATAACCACTGAAGCACCAATAAGTACCTCGCCATTTTGTGCATCAACGAGAATACCTCTTACTTTCGATTGGCCAAATGACGCCATAGATACAAGCATCAAAGCCATAATTAAGAATTTTCGTTTAAAAATTTTCATCATAGATTTGTTTTAAGGTTTGGGTTCATTAACTATTTAATTTCAAATGTAGTAATAGTAAGGAGGGTAAATTTAAATAAAATATTAAGTTGTTGTTATTTTATTGATTCTTTAATATTAACAATACAGTTGTGAATTATTAAAAGCCTAATCACCTTAAAACCCACAAATCACAAAAGAAAAAGATATAATAGTAAGTAAAGCTAAGTAGCTACTTAATACACAAAATAATATTTTTTTGTGTATATTAACTACAATAATTAATATAATTAGAAATATATTCTGATATTTTTTTTGTAGCGCCTTTGTTTTTTAGGATGTAATCTGAAGAAATTCTTCCATTAGATTGCATTTGTTGAGGATTTGAAAAGTTATCATCCAACAAAACCTTTAATTCTAAATAATTTGAAACACTTTTAGCTCCACCTAGTAAAAGTAAATCAGTGGCTTCTTTAAACTTTTCGTGATTGGGCCCAAAAATTACAGGAAGACCAAATGTAGCAGCTTCGAGAATATTATGTATTCCCTTACCAAACCCACCTCCAATGTAAGCAATATTGCCATATTTATACAAAGAAGACAGTAGTCCGATTGAATCAATTAACAAAACATCGGTATTAGAAATTGTTGCATCATTTGCTTCAGAGTATTTTATTATGGTTTTGTCAGGGGTAAGACCTTTAAAAATTCTATTAATGTTCTCTGGTGATACTTCGTGCGGAGCAATAATCAGCTTTAACCTATGATTTGTTTCGTTAATGTATCTCAGAACTAATTCTTCATCAGGTTGCCATGAGCTACCAAGAATCAAAACCGGATGTTGCTCTTTAAATTTCTCAATCAATGGTAAGTCCTTAGTTGTCTGAGCAATTGTAAAAACACGATCAAACCTTGTATCTCCGGTAATAATTGAATTATTAAAACCAATATTCTTTAAAAGTGATTGAGATGATTCGTTTTGAAGAAAAAAACAGGTGAAATTCTTTAGCATTTTACGAAATGAAGATCCATACCACTTAAAAAATCGTTGATCTTTTCTGAAAATCCCCGAAACCAAGAACAATGGTATTTTTCGTTTTCCTATTTCATCAATATAAAAGTGCCAGAATTCGTATTTTATAAAAAATACGATATCTGGTTTAGTTATATTCAGAAATCGTTTGGCATTTTTCGGCGAATCAAGAGGTAAATAAAAAATATAATCGGCCTTGTCATAGTTTTTTCTGATTTCGTAACCAGATGGAGAAAAAAAAGTAAGAAGAATGGTATGGTTCGGATAATTTGATTTATACGCTTCAATAAGTGGTCGCCCTTGTTCGAACTCACCTAACGAGGCACAATGAAACCAAGCAAGCTTCTCTTTTTTAACCAGCGATGATTCAATTCTGGCAAATATTTTTTTCCTGCCAACCAACCAAAGCTTTGCTTTTTCATTAAATAGAGAAAATATTGAAACTACGATGGAATAAAATACCAATCCAATTCTGTAAATAAATACCATTATTGATCAATTTTTTAATTCAAACAAAATTACACGGGTTTTTTAAAAAAAAGAATCATTTTTAACTATTCTCCCTGTTTCATTGTTAATCACTGACTTTCTGTGCTTTATGCATTGCATTTTATTGCTTTAATTCTGAATAGCTTGATTTTGTTATAAAGAATTGAAAAAAAATTTGCATAAAATAGTTGCAATTAAAAGTTTTTTTTTACTTTTAACCATCTATTAAGACTTTCTTAATACCCTAACCCTAAAATTTAAAACCCAAGAGGCCTTCATAATTATTGTGAGGGTCTTTTTTATTGGCCATTTCTCAACAAATGCAATTTTTTCAATTCTAAAAACCAGGGAAATTCAAATAATTTTAATTAATATGGTAAAGAATTCTTATAGAATATGGCTGATTAACCTTCGATAGGTTGGTTTATTCACGATTCTTAAAAGGTCGAAAAAATCAGGACATTTATTTATTGTCTTTTTAACTTAGAAGATACTTTAATAGGAAATCTTCTATTTCAATTTTATTATGTTCTTTTTTGTCATCCACACTAAAAAGAACTAAAAAAAGTCTCCGCCACTGATAAATTTATTAAAATCTTTGTAAAACATGTTCTCATCGCAACACAAGTCGTCTCGATGAGATTTTTATCGTTCTATTTATGATTACATTTCGAGACTGAGTGTTGCTTCCAGAACCTACCCACACAAGTTTTACCTGATTTTTGACATAAATTTATCAAATGCGGATTTTTAAGCGCTGGCAAGACAAAACGACGAGCCATAGGGCAGCGTGAATGTGATAAGCTTTATAATTCCGATAAAGGAGCTAGCTTACTTTGTCAGGAATTATTTGCTTATCACAGAGAGCCAGGAAGTATCGTTTTGTCTTGATTTTTTTTGTTACTTTTTTGGATCAAGCCAAAAAAGTTATAAAAACAGAAATCCCAATTTTCTTGAGACCGTTTCTATTAATTATCTAAAAGACAAATGTTGCTGGGTCTTTTTTATTGGCCATTTCTCAACAAATGCAATTTTTTTTCGTTCTTTTATTGCCGTAAAAGCTTTGCTATTTTGAATTTAAACCGATTTTCAATTTTTACTTTTCTTATTACCTTTTCGATGATGGCTTTTGCTCAGGAACAAAGCAATCTCCGAAAAAAAAACTTATTGCTTTTATCTGATACAACACAAATTGATTCGATGGTCATTGTTCCTCATTCCGAAATTGTTTATAACGACCACGGAGAAATTGTTTCAGACAGCATGTATCTGATCGACTATAATCAATCGGTTTTTATTACAAAAAACGGTCTTGAGAAAACCACTAGTTCAATCCTTATCACCTTTCGGGTATTTACTTCTCTGCAACAATCAAAATATTCACACCGATCAGCTTCTCAGGTTATTCTGTCGGGACCAGTTTTAGCTTATCCTGAAAATATAACCAAAACAGACCGAAACACTTTTTACAACGAAAACCAGTTGGATAGAAGAGGAAGCATTTCGCGTGGAATAATTATGGGTAATAACCAAAATGCATCGGTCAGCTCTAATTTAAATCTTCAGATTGCCGGTAAATTAAGCGATAACATGAATATTTTAGCAGCAATTACCGATGACAATATTCCTATTCAGCCCGACGGAAACTCTCAGCAATTGCAAGAGTTCGACAAAGTTTTTATTCAGTTATACAACCAAAAAACAAAGCTTATTGCAGGTGATTTTGAAATCACAAAGCCAGCAGGATACTTTTTGAATATCAATAAAAAAGGACAGGGAGGATTACTCAATACAAGAATACCACTAAAAAAGAACCCCTCGTCATCTTTCGAAACAACAATCAGTGGAGCAATTGCCAAAGGCCAGTTTTGCCGAAAAACATTTCAGGGACAAGAGGGAAACCAAGGGCCATATAAGCTAACTGGTTGTGAAAACGAGCTATATATTATTGTTTTAGCTGGTTCAGAACGAATTTATATTAACGGTCAGCTAAAGGTAAGAGGCAAAGAAAATGATTATACCATTGATTATAATACTGGTGAAATAATTTTTACAGCCTCATGTACCATTAACAAAGATAGCCGAATAGCAGTGGAGTTCGAATATTCAGAAAAAAGCTATGCCCGTTTTATGATTTCAACGAGTAACCTATTAAAATCAGACAAGGGAAGCTTTTGGATAAATGTTTTTTCAGAGCACGACAGTAAAAACCAATCTTTAGGTCAGGATTTAACTGCGGAGCAAAAGTTAATTCTTTCGCAAACGGGTGATA
>JAVEZW010000121.1:0-10006 GCA_034002805.1 Bacteroidales bacterium
AATGCCATCCCGCGACCTTTAAAAGCGCTGTGATACTCGCCTGCAAAGATGTTTTTAGAAAGCCCACGGGTTTTTATTTCTATTTTTCGTACTTTCTTTAGTAGTTCTGAAGCTTCCACAATTTCGTCTCTTTAATGATTAATAAAATCATTTTTCGAGCTTCTTGGTGATAACAGAAAAATACCATTCTTCTTTTTTAATCTGTATTACAAAATTATATTTACCTGTTTGGTAGTCATGCCAGATCAAGTCTTTTTTATACTCATAAGTCGTGTTTAACGAATCGATAGTTTGTTTTAATAAGCTATAATCGCACATCATCTGACTATATTTACAATAACCATCATCATCGAGAACAAAAAGCAAGGTGCGGTAACCATCAAAATCCTCATATTTAATAAAACTATTTTTACCTCCAAAAACTTCTTTGGCAAAGTAGTAATCCTTATGGTTTTCACTCATCTGCTTTTTTATCTCCAATTTATGAGTACCAACATAATTTTGACCAAGAACATTAAAGCCCGAAACTACAATTAACAGAAGTACAATTATTTTTTTCATATCAGATCTATATAACTTTATGGAACCTCAATAGTATTAAGGATTTCCGTAATAATATCTTCTGATTTAATATTTTCAGCTTCAGCTTCGTATGTTAATCCAATTCGGTGACGTAATACATCGTGGCAAACAGCGCGTACATCTTCTGGAATTACATAACCTCTGCGTTTTATAAATGCATAAACTTTCGAAGCCATTGCTAAATTAATACTTGCACGAGGCGAACCACCATAATTGATCATTGCTGAAAATTTTTCCAAACCATAATTTTCCGGAAATCTGGTTGCAAAAACAATATCGAGAATATATTTCTCTATTTTTTCGTCAAGGTACACATCTTTTACCACATTTCTGGCATCAATAATGTTTTGTGGTTTTAAAATGGTGTTAGCCTTTGGAAATTGTTTTGCAACATTCTGACGAACGATTAATTTTTCTTCCTCAATTTTTGGATAATCAACCACTACCTTTAACATAAAACGGTCAACCTGAGCTTCGGGCAATGGATATGTACCTTCTTGCTCAATTGGATTTTGTGTTGCAAGTACTAAAAAAGGTTCTTCTAATGGATAAGTCTGATCGCCAATGGTTACCTGGCGTTCCTGCATTGCTTCGAGTAATGCACTCTGCACTTTTGCAGGTGATCTGTTGATCTCATCAGCCAACACAAAATTGGTAAAAATAGGACCTTTTTTTACCAGAAACTCTTCTTTTTTCTGACTGTAAATCATGGTTCCAATAAGGTCGGCTGGTAAAAGATCTGGTGTAAACTGTATTCTGCTAAACTTGGCATCAATAGTATCAGCCAGAGTGTTTATTGCCAGTGTTTTTGCCAATCCTGGAACACCTTCGAGCAGAATATGACCATTAGAGAGTAAACCGATTAACAAAGAGTCGACAAGATGCTTTTGTCCAACAATAACCTTACCCATCTCGATTTTTAACAAATCAACAAATGAGCTCTCTTTCTGAATCCGGTCGTTTAGCTCCTTTACATCAATTGTTTCGTTCATAGTTTAAAAATTTACAAAAGTTACATAAATTTTAATTGTTCTAAAAAATAATTGTTTGATTTTAACTTCTGTTATTGTAAAATCAAGTACAATAATAGCTGTTTAAAGTGTTAATGAATGTTAATTTTTTTTAAGAAACACTAACTCTTTTACAATTACCAATTATCAATTATCAATTATCAATTATCAATTATCAATGTAATCAATGGGCTGTAAGCTGTGAGCTTCTAGCTTTCACTAATTTACCTTTTCACTTTTTAACTATTTCACTTTTTAACTATTTCACTAGTTTACCAATTTACTAGTTTACCGATTCACCATTCACCATTCACTAAAATAACTTAAGCTCACTTTTAACTTATTTTTACACCAAAATTGTTAGATTTGTAGTACTAATCAATATTTGAATTGAGATATTTTATACAACTCAGCTATTTAGGTACAAACTATTGTGGTTGGCAAATACAACCCAATGAGCCGACAGTTCAGGAAGTTTTAAATACTGCCTTTTCGACTATTTTGCAGGAGAAAATTGAAATAACCGGAGCTGGCCGAACCGATACCGGCGTTCATGCTTCATATTATATAGCTCATTTTGATTCACAAAATGCATTTTTGCAGAATGATCAAAAAGTTTTGTTAAAAATAAATGGGTTTTTACCCATCGACATTGCCGTTCAGAAAATAATTCAGGTTTTGCCCGATGCACATGCCCGTTTTAATGCTACAAGCAGAACATATAACTATTTTATTCATCAGCAAAAAGATCCGTTTATTGTTGATACTTCGTGGTTTTTACCTTATAAGCTCGATATACAAAAAATGAATGATGCATGTAATTTGCTTCTTCAGTTTACTGATTTTACAAGTTTTAGCAAGTTGCATACCGATGTAAAAACCAATAACTGCAAGATTTTTAGCGCTCAATGGATGCAGGATGATTATAAATTAATTTTCTCTATAAAAGCTGATCGTTTTCTTCGAAATATGGTGCGAGCAATTGTTGGCACAATGATCGATGTTGGAAGAGGTAAAATTAATCTTGAAGATTTTGTACAAATTATCGAAAGTAAAAATAGATCAGAAGCGGGAATGTCGGTTCCTGCTCATGGTTTATTTTTAGTAGATATAGAATATCCAACTGAAATATTTTTAAAATAGAATAGTTACAAGCATCAGAATCGTTGAAAAATTCATAAATTTCAAAAATTATTGATATTTGGGTGGTATTTTATCTCAATACAAAATAATTTATTATCTTAGGTTCACTTAAATTCGCATTAAACCATGAAATTCAGATTTACAATTGCAAAACGGCTGATTTTGAGCTTTGGCTTAATAACGATAGCCATTTTAGTAAATAGTTTTTTTATAAATAATACGCTTAACAAAAGCCTTAAGAAAAATACCGAAATAACCACTGTTTACGCTCCATCGGCTGAAAAACTCAGTAATCTGTCTGAGATGATTGTGAGTTCCAAGATGCTTATCAAAAACTGGGTTTATATTGATAAAAAGCAGGATACACCTGATAAATTAAAGTTACAGGAACTACATCTTGTAAAATTTAATGAGTTGCACAAATCATTATCAAAGTTAAGTGTAAACTGGACTCCTGAAGAGCAAAAATGCTATAATAATATTTTTTATGCTGTTCGCGATACGTTGTTTCCATTACATCAATCAATAATGAGTCAGCTTACCAAAATAAGCGATTATGAAGATTCTTATAAAATGATGTTTGAGATATATCCTTTGGTTGAAGAAGGTGGCGAGGTGATAGTTTTAAGTGATCAGATCATCAATAAACTTAAAAATCTGACAGTGATGTTGCAGGAAAAAGTTAATTCTGAGCGAGTTAACATGGAGGCTTCTTTCAATCAACTTGAGAATTTTATTTACATCACCGGTATTATTCTAATTGTTTTAGCTGTTCTTATGGCGCTGTATCTGGCAAATAGAATTATACGACCTGTAAAGTATTTCAGAGAGCACTTGGTAAGCATGTCGAAAGGTGTTCTTCCCAAACAAAAAGTTAAGGAAACGCAGGACGAAATTGGCGACATGGCTGCTGCATTAAATGAGTTAATTCGTGGATTAAAAGAAACAACCGAATTTGCATTGGAGATCGGCAAAGGAAATTTCGAGTATCAGTTTGTTCCGTTAAGCGATGAAGATGATCTTGGAAATGGATTGCTTACTATGCGTATGAATTTAAAACACGCATCGGAAGAAGAAGCCCGAAGACAAAAAGAAGATGCACAACGAAACTGGTCATCACATGGTATTGCTAAATTCAGTGAGATTCTTCGTCAAAATAATGATAACATCGAGAAGCTAACTTATGACGTAATAAGCAATCTTGTAAAATATTGCGATGCTAATCAGGGCGGGTTGTTTTTAATTAATGATGATCAGGAAAATAATAAATATGTTGAATTGGTTTCTTCGTATGCTTTTAATAGAAAGAAATTTCTGGATAAACGTATTGAAATGGGCGTAGGACTTGTTGGAAGATCAATACAAGAAGCTGAAACCATTTATATGACTGAAATACCAAACAATTATATTACCATAACATCAGGTTTGGGTGACGATAATCCTAAAAGCTTACTCATTGTTCCATTAAAAATTAACGATGAAGTTTATGGTGTAATCGAAATGGCTTCATTTAAGGAGTTTGAAAAGTATCAGATTGAATTTGTTGAGAAAATAGGTGAAAATATTGCAGCTACATTATCTGCAGTAAAAATTAATATAAGAACGGCCCAATTGTTAGAGACTACAAGACAGCAAGCCGAAGAGATGAAAGCACAGGAAGAGGAAATGCGTCAGAATATGGAAGAGCTTCAGGCTACGCAAGAAGAATCTGAGCGTCGTGAATCTGAGTTAGAACGAAAAGTTGCCGAATATGAACGATTAAGAAAACAACAAGAATCGTTTGTTAAAAAACTGGGTGGTTCGTTTACAGGTGAAATGGTTTCTGCTCTCGATGAAGATGATGATGAAGATACTAATACATCAAAGAAAGACGAACCTGAAGAAGAAATATAATCTTTACACTTTTATAAAACAAAAATTCCGGAATAAACCCGGATTTTTTGTTAATAGGAGGTTGACTAAATGATTTTGAAAACAAAACCAATTCTGAGTGCTTGATTAAATGAGTTATATTTCAAAAACTCATTGTATAAACGACCATAATATTCGGAGTTAGATTCTAAATAGCTGTAGTTTATGCTGTAATCAATTCTTAACCTTACTTTAGGCGAGATATAATAGTTTATAAGCAGATTACTGCTTGGTTGCAAAATAAAATGACTTGTTTTAAACTCTTCATTTGTACTCAAAAATTCTTCGCCAAATGCATTAAAATAATATGCCGAAAATGAAAGTTGTATATTAGTTCGGGTAGTTGGATAAAATCCCAGCATATAATTAATATTTGATTCTAATTGAGGAGAATTAATTGAAATGTCATAAGGCCAATCTCTTATGGTACCTTCCATATACTTTCCAAAAAAACTAAAATTTAAAGAGCTTTGCCAGTAAAGATTAATAGGTTTTTCGAAAGTATAATTTACACCTGCTCCGAGAGCATACTCAAATCTTTCTTCGTAGCTTTTTGTATTGCCATCTACATTCAGATTAATATTTTGATAATCGCTCGAGTAGATTTCTGGATTAATACCAAAAGAGATTCGCTGTCCGGAGTTTCTGATTGGTTGTGCGGCGTAATTCCACTGGTCATTTAGAGTAACATAATATTTTGCATCGTTTGTTGAAACCAATCCTTTTGATTGCAGCACTGAGTCAATAAGCTCAATATCTCTCATGTTTTTTAATCTCGAATCAAAAAAACGTTCTTTTTTAAGCTTCGATATAAACTGAGAAAACTGAATTACTTCTTCATCTGTCGGAGTCTTTGCTAGTTTACCTAACTTACTTAGCTCATCAAAAATATATATTGCCAAACGGGCATCCTGTACTTGCTCAATTCTTCCAAATCCGGTAAGTACTGGTATTGAAACATCAAATTCATTAACCTGAACCTGTTGTGTTTCAGGAGCATTGTACTGATGCACATAATAAGAACCACTATAAAAATCAAGGCTAGTTTCAAGAAAAAAATTTGTCGAAAAATAAATTCTATTTTCACTTAAAATGTTCAGATCTCCATTATAACCATAGGTTTCGTTCATTAAGGTTTCTTTATCCTTATATTCCGAAAAAGTTGAAGTAAAAGTTGTTCTTACTTTCTGGTCTAATTGCAGTTTTTCTGTGTTTTTATAATACGAATAGGAAACATTTCCATTTCCTGAAATTCCATTGAATTTCAAGTAAGTATCATCAGAAACCCTGAATTTTCGGTCTGTTACTGAATTTTGACCATTCAAATCGAGATTGAAATCAAGCTGATGGTAGCTTAGATCAGGTAGCTTATAGCTCGAAAGATCAAAACTAGACAGCTGTGCAAACATAAAAAAAGGAGTAAAAAGTATTACAAGTATTGTAAGTAGTTTTTTCATTATTACTAGTTATAAGTTTTCATTTCTAATTGCATTTTTAATGTTTTCTAATGCTTTTTGAACAGTACTTAATGGACAGGCAACATTCATACGCATAAAACCTTCGCCACCAGTACCAAACCAACGACCATCATTGAACCCTACTTTTGCTTTTGTAATAAAAAATTGCGAAAGCTTATCTCCATGAAAGTTCAGTTTACGACAATCGAGCCAGATTAAATAAGTTCCTTCTGGTCTGATCATCGTTATCTGAGGAATATGTTCTTTTATATAATTTTCTACAAAATCAATGTTTTTCCCGATATAAGTCAACAACTGATCGAGCCATTGATTTCCATGAGTATAAGCAGCTTCCGAAGCAACTAATCCAAAAGCATTACCCATTCCTATATGAATTGTATGAAGTGTTTTTTCATACCGGTTTCTTAGTTCTTCGTTTTCAATTATTACTGATGATGTAGCCAGCGATGCGATATTGAACGTTTTGCTTGGAGCAATGCAGGTAATGGTTTTATTGGAAATCTCCGCAGAAATCGAAGCCATTGGTGTGTACTTATTTGGCGAAAACACTAAATCAGCGTGTATCTCATCAGAAAGAATTACTACATTGTTTTCGATGCATAACTTACCAACTTTTTCCAGTTCATCTTTTGACCATACCATTCCACCAGGGTTATGTGGATTTGAAAGGATAAGTATTTTTGCCCCTTTAAGTTTATTTGCTAAATCATCATAATCTATGAAATAGCGATTTTCTTTTAAAATTAAAGGATTTTCAATTATTTGTCGCTGATTATCCTTGGTAACAAAAGAAAACGGATGATAAACCGGAGGCTGAATTACAATCCTGTCATTGGGTTCTGTTAGGGCAAGAATAATCAAACTAAGTGCAGGCACAACACCCGGGCTAAAAGCTATCCATTCTTTTTTAATATCCCAGTTATGTTTTTGTTTAACCCAGTTAATTATTGAGGTATAATATGAATCCGGTTTACTGCAATATCCAAATACCTCATGTGTTAAACGATCCTTAAGAGCATTGACAATAAAATCGGGAGTTCGGAAATCCATATCGGCAACCCACATCGGTATTACATCGTTTGTTCCAAATATTTCCCTTCGCGAATCCCACTTTTCACATGCTGTGTTTTCGCGGTTAATAAATTCATCAAAATTGTAGTTCATAAAATACTTTTATAAATTATCTTATAATCTATATTCAAAAATACTAAAACAAATGGACTAAAGTCCATTTTAATGTTTAATCAATAACCCCTTCCGATAATTATCGGAATAAGCCTGGGGTTAAGTAAATACTAGATTAAAAGGGCTTCAGCCCATAAGTTTTTAACTTCTTAATTTGAATAACCCACTGTTTGACAATAAATTACATGTTTGTTATCAGGAAGATTAAGTGTTTTTGCAATCTCTGCATTATCAATGTAAGCTCTGAAAACAGATATCAACCCTTCAGATGCACAGTACAAATAAACATTTTGCCCAATAAACCCGCAATGTGTAGCTGCTGTCATCGTTTTAATTTCATCGGATCCATTTCCGGCTTTCGAAAAATCTGAAACATAAATAAGATTAACGGCTGCAACTTTTACAAAATCCTGTTTGCCGGTTTTTTCTCTGATATCAGTTGATACAACTTTTTGAATTGAATGTTCTTTTGGCATATACAGGAATGCACCATCTTTTGTAGCGATATAAACTTCCATATCCTGAATATTACGTGATGTTGGGACAGTGTGTTTTCCTAAATCATTTCTGTTTATACCGTATGCAGCCCAAAGCAAATCTGAGATCTGTTGCATAGATAATTCTTTGTCAATAAAATCGCGACTCGATTGTCTTTCGTTTAGCGCCTGCATTAAGGGTTTTCCGCCAGTTTTATTTGGTTCAGGTAGTTTTATTAAGTCTTGTGCAAAACTTTGATGCATAAAAAGTATACCTATTAATACAGTTATCAGTTTTATTGTTTTCATAAGTTATTTAGTATTTAAGTTATTCATGAATTTTTTTGAGTTTATTATATATCTTATATGTGAGCCTTCACCAATTTTTCCTTCAGCATCGTGAGCCACCACATGAAATGTAAGTTTTTTACCATCTACTTCCTGCAAAGTAGCAGTGCATTTAACTTCCATTCCAACAGGAGTAGGTTTAAAATGCCGCACATTAACTTCAAACCCAACGGTATTAAGTTCTTCGCTTAAAAAAGGCCGTACAGCTTCTAGTGAAGCATGTTCCATTAAGGCAATCATTGCAGGTGTAGCAAAAACTTCGACTAGTCCTGAGCCATATTTTGCTGCAGTATCATTATATTCTACTTTTTTTGTTTCGGTATGTGTTATTCCGGGTTGTAATTTAAGTTCCATAGATTCAATTTTAGTGAATAAAGATAATGATTAATGTAAATAAGTAATAAAAAAAGAGTGATGATAAAAATCAACACTCTTTACATTTTGGTTTAAAATGATTTATTTTAGTTTGTTTGCCATTGCTTTTGCAATTTTTTCGCATTTTTCAAAAGATTCATTGCCCGGTATTCCTTTTGTATCAACAGGCTCCGAAACCAAATCCCACTGAATGGTTTCATAAAATTTATGTAGTGTTTTTACTCCGCCACCATTCCAGCTATACGATCCAAATAATCCCAAAAGATGATCTTTTACTCCCATATGTTCAAGCGTGCGGGTAAGATTCTCCATTGTTGACAACATTCCTGAGTTGTATGCGCAGCTACCAAGAATTACACCCTTATAACGCCATATTTCGTTAATCAGATAGGAGATGTGTGTTTTGGAAGCATCGTAAACTCTGATTTTCTTAATTCCGTTTTCAGCTAATTTTCGTGCAATAAAATCGGCCATCTTAGCAGTATTTCCATACATCGAGCCATAAATTATAACAACGCCATTTTCGGTTTCGAATTTGCTCCATTTATCATAGAGTGCAATTACTTTGTTTACATCTTTTCTCCAGATAGGGCCGTGTGTTGCACAAATCATTTTGATTTCAACACCGGTTAACTTAGCAAATGCTTTTTGAACCATATTGCTGTATTGTCCAACAATATTGGAGTAATAACGACGCATATCCTCGAGATAATAATCATCAAATTCAATTTCGTCATCGAAAATACCACCATCGAGAGTACCAAAACTTCCAAAAGCATCACCCGAAAACAATATTTTATCAGTTATATCGTAGGTCATCATGGTTTCTGGCCAATGAACCCAAGGTGTCATTACGAATTTTAGTTTATGATAACCTAAGGTTAATTCATCACCATCCTCGATTTGTTTCCACTTATCCTGATAACCATAATAAGATTCGAGAATTTTAAATGTTTTAAGGTTTCCGATGATTTTAATTTGGGGATATTTCTCAACAATGGTCTTAATGGCTCCTGAATGATCAGGTTCCATATGATTAATGATTAAATAATCTATAGAACGGTCTTTACCTATTAGTTCTTCAATTTTATCAAGGTAGTCGTCGGCAGCATTTGAGTGCAATGTATCAACCAATGCGATTTTATCGTCAATAATTAAATACGAATTGTATGAAACACCATTGGGAATGGGCCACAGGTTTTCGAACAGATGTGTACGACGATCGTTAACACCAAGCCAGTATATTTTATCCGAAACTTTAACTGTATTATGCATAATCATTAATTTTTAATCAATTTTGAATTGTAGCGCAAAAGTAGTAAAAAAAACTATTAGTGAATAGTGATTAGTGGATAGTGATTGGTGAAATAGTGTCTTTCCCTAATATAGGTTGACCATAAAAGTTAACCACATGAAAGCAACTTTAGTAAAGATTCAAAAGCAACGGTGTTTTTCGGAAGAGTTTAAAAGAGAAATTGTAAATGACTTTGAAAGAGGC
>JAVEZW010000122.1:0-9916 GCA_034002805.1 Bacteroidales bacterium
TTGCAGGTGGAATTACATAGGCCATTAACATGAAAGAGAATAATGCAATTATAAATGCCGAAATAAAATAGGGCAACATAATTCTTCGAAAACTTACACCAGCACTCAAAATGGCTATAATCTCTGTGTTATAAGCCATCTTTGATGTAAAAAAGATTACCGCAATAAATGTAAAAAGCGAGCTAAAAAGATTTGCAAAATAGGGAATAAAATTCATGTAATAATCGAAGACTATCGCCTTAAGAGGAGCTTCTTTTTCTATAAAATCCTCCACTCTCTCAGACAAATCGAAAACCACTGCAATACTTATAATTAAAGCAATAGCAAAGAAATAAGCTCCAAGGAACTTTTTAATTATGTAGATATCAATTATTTTAAACCCATCAATTCTCATAATCTAAAAGATAGTTTTTCAATCATGCTATTTTTCCAGCTAAGGAATGAACCATCGATAATTCTTTTTCGAGATTCGGTAACCAACCACAAATAAAAGCTTAAATTATGTAAACTGGCAATTTGTGCACCTAAAATTTCTTTTGCAATAATTAAATGTCGAAGATATGCTTTCGAGAATTGCAGATCAACAAAAGACGAGCCATTTTCATCAATCGGTGAAAAATCATTTTTCCATTTTACATTTTTGATATTAATAATACCTTCGCTGGTAAACAACATTCCGTTTCGCCCATTTCGAGTAGGCATTACACAATCAAACATATCAATACCTCGAGCAATTCCCTCGAGTATATTAACAGGCGTTCCTACACCCATTAAATAGCGGGGTTTGTCTTGAGGTAATATCTCATTCACCACTTCAATCATATCGTACATTTCCTGCTCTGGCTCTCCAACAGATAGTCCGCCAATGGCATATCCTTCGCGATTGTGCGAAACTATTGTTTCGGCAGATTCGATTCGGAGATCTTTAAAAACACTTCCCTGAACAATGGGAAAAAAAGTTTGTGAATGACCGTATAAAGGCTCCGATGCATCAAAATGCTTTAATCCTCGTTTCAACCATTTATGAGTTAAATCCATTGATTTTTTTGCATAGTTGTATTCGCAAGGATATGGAGTACATTCATCAAAAGCCATAATAATATCGGCACCAATTATCCGTTGAATATCGACAATATTTTCGGGTGTAAATAAGTGTTTTGATCCATCAATATGAGAACTAAAATGAGCTCCTTCGTCTTTTAATTTTCGGTTTTCGGCAAGCGAAAAAACCTGATAACCACCACTATCTGTTAAAATTGGTCTGTCCCAGTTAATAAATTTATGTAAACCTCCAGCCAGATTCATGGTTTCCATTCCGGGCCGTAAATATAAATGATAGGTATTTCCGAGAATAATTTGTGCACCCACATCTTCGATTAAATCGCGCTGATTTACGCCTTTAACACTCCCTGCCGTACCTACTGGCATAAAAATAGGGGTTTGAATTTTACCATGATCGGTAGTTATTTCCCCTGCTCTAGCCTTGGTTTTATTATCCTTTGCGCAAATTTCAAATTTCATAAAAAAAATAAATTTCGGGTCAAAGATAAGGAAATGTGAATAAATAATTCATTTCTTCAATTCACATTTCTTGTATAACCGGAAAAACTTTAATAAAATTGCCATTTAATTCAACTATACATTATAATCTACAGTGAAAATTATTCAACTTATTGAAAATGATCCATTTATATTAATTCCGGGATTATTTCTACTTGTATTTTTTGTTCAGCTGTTTTATTATTTATTTTATTACTCAAGGATATTATTTGTTAAACAGGTGCATCGGGTAACGGGTATAAACGAGCCTGTTTCGATTGTAATTTGTGCTCGTAACGAAGAAGAGAATCTTAAGAAAAACCTCCCCAGCTTTCTTAATCAGGATTATCCAAATTTCGAAGTAGTTGTAGTTAACGATTGCTCTGAAGATGATTCAGAAATTATTCTTGATCAGATGCAAAAACAATATGCGCATCTAAAAGTAACCACCATAAAGCCTGACGAAAAATTTTTTCATAGTAAAAAACTTGCATTAACTATTGGAATAAAAGCAGCAAAAAACGAATGGCTTTTATTAACTGATGCCGATTGCTATGCTGAAAGTCCGAAATGGATTGAACGGATGCAACGAAAATTTACTGAGAAAACAGATATTGTACTTGGATATGGAGGTTTTGTCCACGAAAAAGGATTTTTGAATAACCTGATACGATTTGATGCATTGTTTATAGCCATACAATACCTGTCTTTTGCAATGGCCCGCAGACCCTATATGGGTGTTGGCCGAAATTTAGCTTACAAAAAATCATTATTTATCAAAAACAAAGGCTTTGCAACGCATCATAAATTAATCTCCGGTGATGATGATCTTTTTATCAAAGAGGTAGCTACAAAAACAAATACTAATTACGAAATATCACACGAGTCAATCACCAGAACAATAGCAAAGGATAGTTTTTATGAGTGGTTCAGACAAAAGAAACGACATACAACAACCAGTAAATATTACAAATTAAGTACTAAAATAAGGTTGTTTTTTGAACCATTTAGCCGTATTTTGTTTTACATCCTTTTTGCTTTGTCATTAATCTGGTATACAGAGTATTATCCTTATATTTTGGGTGTTTTTGGATTACGGATGATTTTGCAATTAATAATTTATAAAGTTGCTATTAATCATTTGAAGGAAAAATATTTATTATTACCTTCGTTGTTATATGATATTATTTTACCGTTTTTGGGTATTGCATTCTATGTATCAAACATTTTCTCAACAAAACAGGTTAAATGGAAATAAATCCGAATCTCTCTGAAAAAGGAAAGCACGATTATAAGCTTGTTCTTTTAGCATTAAAAGGTGATGAAAAAGCATACGCCGAGCTACTCGACCGTTATAAAGATGCTATATACTATATGCTGCTTAAAATGGTTAATAATAAGAGCGATGCTGAAGATTTAACCATTGAAGCCTTTGGAAAAGCATTTAAAAGCATAGAACAATATACCCCAAATTACGCATTTAGCACCTGGTTATTTAAAATTGCTACGAATAACTGTATTGATTTTATACGTAAGAAAAAAGCAAACCTTATATCGCTCGATCAAAATGCTGACGATCAAGAAAATATTGGAGCACCCTTACAATCAGACACTCCTGATCCTGAAGAAGATATGATTAAGAGTCAGCGTGTTGCCCTTATGCGCGATGTTGTAAGCAAGCTTAAACCTCGTTACCGGAATCTTATTGAGCTGAGATATTTTAAAGAATATTCGTACGAAGAGATAGCCGAAGAGCTCAGCCTCCCAATAGGAACTGTAAAAGCACAACTTTTCAGAGCACGCGATTTGCTGTATAATATTCTAAAAAACAGTAATCCAAACATCAAGTAATCAGATGGAAATAATAGAAAAATACTTTTCTAATCTTTCCAGCACGCAAAAAAATCAGTTTAGTCAATTACAAAACCTATATTCTGATTGGAATAGCAAAATAAATGTTATTTCGCGCAAGGATATCGATAAACTATACGAACGACATGTTTTACACTCCTTGTCGATAGCTAAAATTATCAGTTTTAAGAATAACACCACATTGCTTGATGTTGGAACCGGAGGCGGTTTTCCGGGAGTGCCACTCGCTATTATGTTCCCCGAATGCAACTTTCACCTGATTGATTCAATTGGTAAAAAGATTACAGTAGTAAATGAAGTTTCAAAAGCATTGAAACTTAAAAACATTACAACTGAACATACAAGAGCTGAGCAACTTACGTCTAATTATGATTTTGTAGTTAGTCGTGCAGTAACTTCGTTTCCAGAGTTTTACAAATGGGTTAAACCCAAAATCAATAAAAATTCGTTTAATGAGCTTAAAAACGGAATAATTTATTTAAAAGGAGGCGATTTAAACGAAGAGCTTCAGGATTTTATTACGAAAGTAAAAATATTCAGAATAGCTGATTTCTTTGACGAAGAGTTCTTTGAAACAAAAAAAATTGTTTACTTACCAATTTAATTTTCGAATTCATTTTGTAGAAAAGAAAAAAACATTACTTTTGCAATTCCAAAATCAAAAAATAAAATAACAACATATAAAACGTTTCTAAGATGAAAAGGACATTTCAACCTTCGAACAGAAAGAGAAAAAATAAGCACGGATTCCGCGAGAGAATGGCAACTGCTAATGGAAGAAGAGTACTTGCTTCGAGAAGAGCTAAAGGAAGAAAAAAATTAACCGTTTCTGACGAGTATACTCAAGAGAAATAGGCTAATTCACAATATTTTAATTATAAAGTAAAGGATGATATTTATTGTCCTTTACTTTTTTGTTTTTATATGTACCTAAACTTTAACCGAATTTATCTGTTTTAGAGTAAAACCATATCTAAAAATACTATTTTTGGATTTTAAAAAACACATACCTTGATTCAAGAAATTCTATCGACAAACTCAATTACATCTGTACAGAAACAGATTATTGAGAAGGCTATTAAAAATGAGCGACTTACCATATCCGAAGGAACAGAATTGTTTAATCTTGACCTTGGAATATTGGGAATAGTAGCCTCCCATTTAAATTATCAAAAAAACCAAAACAAGGTTTATTTTAATAAAAACTTTCATATAGAACCTACCAACATTTGCATATATAACTGCAAGTTTTGTTCGTACCATCGTAAATTTGGCGAAGAAGGCAGTTGGGAGTATTCAATTGAAGATATTGTTAAAAAAGTAGAGCCATACCAAAACAGCGACATTACCGAGATACATATTGTTGGTGGTGTTCACCCTCATCGCGATCTGGATTATTACGGTTCGATGATAAAACAAGTAAAATCCATTTTACCAAATGTACATATTAAAGCATTTACTGCTGTTGAGCTTGATTTTATGATTAAAAAAGCCGGGTTAAAACTGGAGGAAGGATTAATAAAATTAAAAGAATACGGACTGGGAAGTATACCCGGAGGAGGAGCTGAAATATTTAATCCGGAAATTCGAAAAAAGGTATGTCACGAAAAATCAACAGCAGAGCAATGGCTAACGATTCACGAAACAGCTCATAAGGTAGGATTGGAATCGAATGCAACCATGCTTTATGGACATATTGAAAGCTACAAAGACCGAATAGACCATCTCGACAAACTGCGCGAACTACAAGACAAAACGCATGGTTTTAATACATTTATACCATTAAAATATCGTAAGCAAAACAACTCACTGTCGTATATCGGCGAGGTTAACACACTCGAGGATCTTAAAAACTTTGCTGTTTCGCGAATTTATCTCGACAATTTTAATCATATAAAAGCATATTGGCCAATGTTGGGTAAAGATGTTTCGCAAATAGCCCTTTCGTTTGGGGTTGATGATATTGATGGAACGATTGATGATTCGACAAAAATCTATTCGATGGCTGGTGCCGAAGATAAAAAACCAACCATGACAACCTCGGAAATAATTGAACTTATTAAGGATGTTCACAAAATCCCTGTTGAACGTGATACCTTATATAATATAATTCGCGAGTACTAGTCACTGAATTTGTAAAGAATTAATTTTAGTTTATCACTACATAATTTTATATTTGCCTTATCGTTAATGTAATTGGTATTTATTTAAGATAGATCTAAGATGACTTTTTTAAAATTTTTGGCTAGTAAGCTGTTTCTAAAAAACCTGTTATATGCAGTTGCGCTGTTAATTGGTATTTTTCTTATCTTTTTTATAGTACTCAGAATTTATACCCATCACGGGCAGGCAATTCCGGTTCCTGATTTAGCCGGTTTGAGTGTTGATGAAGCAAAAGAAGTTTCGAAGAAAAATCAATTTAGGATCGAAGTAGCTGACTCAGTGTTTAACAGTGATCTTCCAAAAGGTACCATTATTGAGCAGAATCCAATCCCCGGATCGAAAGTAAAGAAGAAAAGAAGAATTTTTGTTATTCTTAATGCTGTAAACCCAGAAAGTGTTAAAATGCCAAATACCGTTGGCGTTTCGCATCGACAAGCAGAAGCAATGTTAAAGAATCTGGGACTTGAAATCGGTAAACTTATCCATGTGCCTGATATTGCAATTAATAATGTGCTAAAACAACGATTTAACGGAGTCGAAATTCTTGAAGGAGAATTGGTTCCCAAGGGGTCAAAAATAGACTTGGTGTTAGGACGAGGATTAAGTGATCAGAAAACACAAGTTCCCAATCTTTTTGAACTAAAACTGATGGATGCAAAAAGCAGAATTTTACAATCAGCATTTAACACCGGAGCAGTCATTTACGATCAATCTATTGTTGACGGAACCGATTCAATAAACGCAAGAGTATGGCGACAGTATCCATCATTTGAGGAGAATAAATTACTTAACCTGGGCTCAACCGTTGATATTTGGTTAAGTATCGATTCTGTTAAGTTTATTAAAGCCGATACGCTAAATTTAAACCAATAAATTAGTTGAAACATCTTAAAAAATATTTTCTTCTTTGTTTTTTATGGTTTACAGGAGCAACTCTTTTTGCACAGGAAACGCTCACAACCCTTATTTCTAATCCAGAAATAAAAAAAATATCAGAACAGACTATCAAAACCGAAAAGAAACACACTAAAGCATCATACGAGCTGCCATTTATTGATGATTTTGCACGATTAAACGGTTATCCTGATTCAGAAAAATGGCTGGATAACCATGTTTTTATTAATAATTCATATCCCATTGAGCCTGTTTCTGTTGGTGTTGCCACGTTTGATCCTCTAAATAATGAGGGAGATTTATACCCTGAAGCAGGAATTGTACCCTTTGGTGCAGATACACTGACCTCGAACCAAATAAACCTTAATTATCCGGGAGACACAACCATATATCTTAGTTTTTTTATTCAACCTGGCGGGCTGGGTGATGTAACAGAGCCAGATGATAAGCTTTTTGTAGATTTTTATTCGCCCGATTCGGCAAAGTGGTATCCTGCATGGAATGCAAGTTACAATAATGTGGATTCTTCATTAACAGAATATTATTATTACAACTCATCTACAAAAATTACAAAGAATTCCGAAAAAACTCCCTTTAAAAGCTTTACACCAGTTATTCTTCCTGTTACAGAGGATCAATACCTAAAAAGCACGTTTCAATTTCGATTTCATAACAGGGCAAGCTTGGCTAATACAACCGGAACACCACGTGTTGCAGGAAATAGTGATCAGTGGCATATCGATTTTGTACGCCTAGATTCTGCAAGGACAAAAACCGACACGATTATTGATGATTTGTGTTTTATTAAACCATTGGGCTCATTACTAAACAACTACGAATCGATTCCCTGGTCGCATTTTTCGCGGGCAAATGCATTCGAAATGGACGATAGTATTACCATTCAGTATGCCAACCGCAGTGATAAAATAAGAAACACAGGAAACAGAGAGTTTGAAATAGAAGATTTGTTGGGAGGAACCGGAACTTACACATTTACTGGCGGAACTGGTGATAATATTGATCCATTTACCTCTGAAACTTATAAAGCAAAGACAAACTATATTTTTCCCTACAATCCGTTGAAAGACTCCGCTTCATTCGAGATTCGAAGTTATCTTGTTACTGATACTTTTACTATCAGAAAACAATACCGTTGGAATGATACATTGCGTTATCTTCAGAAATTCTATAATTACTATGCTTACGACGATGGAACTGCCGAAAATGGGTACGACTTAAGTGGTGATGGAACTGAAAACGCTATGGTAGCAATGCAATTTAAGACCTATAAAAAAGACACTTTAAGAGGTATTCAGATTTATTTCAATAGAGCACTCGATAATGTAAACGACAAATACTTTAAACTGGTGGTTTGGAATGAAATAAACAATAAACCTGGTTCTATCATCTATATTAAAGAAAATATTAAACCTGTTTTCGAAGATAGCCTCAACAAATTTACCAGCTATGTTTTTGATACAACCATAGTTCTTGAAAACAATTTTTACATTGGCTGGCAAAAAATTTATTCTACCTCTTTAAATGTAGGATTTGACCTAAATAAGAACAGTAAACACAAACTTTTTAAGAATTATGCAGGCAACTGGGAACAATCGGTTATTGATGGTACAGTTATGATCCGGCCTATGTTTGGTGAAAAAATAGTGATTACAGGCATTGATAATCCTGAAAATAATAATAAGATTGATTTTAGTGTGTACCCCAACCCAGCAAGAAACTATCTAAATATTGATCTCAGCTGGGAAAATGCAGGTGAAACAATTCTATCGATTTTCGATATCAATGGGCGCCAATATATAGAAAATCGTTTTAGCAATTCTGAAATTGATATCTCCGGGTTGCCCGCAGGTATTTATTTTATAAGATTAACAACATCAATCGGACAAATAGGTACAAAAAAATTTATTGTTATCCGGTAATTTTAAAAAATATGAAAGCAGAGAATAAAATCGACAATGATTTACCGGAAAGTGATGATCAGGAGTTATTTGAACATTTCAGATTTGTAGCCGATCCAGGACAAAACCTATTGCGTATTGATAAATTTCTTTCGAACCGAATTGAGAATGCCTCACGCAGCAAAATTCAAAATGCAGCCGATGCTGATTGCATTCTCGTTAATAGCAAACCAGTCAAGTCAAATTATAAAGTTAAGCCAGGCGATATTATTTCGGTGGTAATGCCTCATCCACCAAGAGAGATAGAGCTTATACCAGAAAACATTCCATTAAACATCGTTTTCGAAGACGATTCGCTTATTGTTGTAAACAAAACTCCCGAAATGGTTGTACATCCTGCTTATGGCCATTATACCGGAACGTTGGTTAACGCATTGATGTACCATTTAAAAGATACTCCTCTATTTAAAACTGGTGAACTAAGACCCGGATTGGTTCATAGAATTGATAAAAACACCTCAGGATTGCTCGTTGTTGCGAAAACTGAACAAGCCCTGAATAAACTGGCAAAACAATTCTTCGAAAAAACATCTGAAAGAACTTATAACGCCTTGGTTTGGGGATTATTCGACGAAAAGGAAGGAACCATTATTGGTAATATTGGCCGAAATATCCGCAATCGAAAAGTTATGCAGGTGTTTCAGGATGAGTCATTAGGCAAGCATGCTGTTACACATTATAAAGTTTTAGAAGAGCTGGGATATGTAACCTTAATTGAATGTAAACTTGAAACCGGAAGAACTCACCAGATAAGAGTACACTTTCAACATATTGGTCATCCGCTTTTTAACGACAGCGAATATGGTGGCGATCAGATTTTAAAGGGAACCACCTTTACCAAATATAAGCAATTTGTAAAAAACTGTTTCGATATACTTCCCCGACAGGCTTTACATGCTAAAACACTTGGTTTTAAACATCCTGAAACTGGTAAGTTTATGCAATTCGACTCCGAATTACCTGCCGATATGGTCGAGGTTATTGAAAAATGGCGACGATACATTTCGGGTAGAGAAATGGAAAACTAAAATTCTCAATTTGATTAAGTTGTTTAATTTAACTATTTTGTAAATTGTGTTAAATTAAACATGAGATGTTATGAATACGAAAACTTTTTTATTATCTGCTCTACTTATGATAAACCTGGCATTTTTAATCGGATGTAGTCAATCAAAATACAAACCATTAAATACAGTTCCTAATGTCGATTTAAATAAATACATGGGTAAATGGTACGAGATTTCAACTATTCCACAACGATTTCAGAAAGGTTGTCATTGTACAACTGCCGACTACAGCCTTACCGAAAAAGGATATGTAAAAGTAATAAACTCATGTAAAAAGGATTCTATTAACGGAGCCGACAGTGGCATTGAAGGAAAAGCATTTGTTGTGAAAAACTCTAATAACTCAAAACTTAAGGTTCAGTTTTTTTGGCCCATAAAAGCTAAATACTGGATTATTGATCT
>JAVEZW010000123.1:0-9895 GCA_034002805.1 Bacteroidales bacterium
AACATAGAGCTGGGGCCAGAATTTGCTGATCATAACTATTCGGATGAATGCTGGAATAAGGTATATGCACTGGGCGATAGTAAGATTTGGGAGATACGTCAGATACAGAAGAAAAATCTGGTAAATTATATCCGTGCCCGGTTACTCGAGCCCGAAACCATGAAATACGATAATCCGAAGCAGATTATTGAAATCAGAGAAAAACTACGTGAAAATGTTTTAACTATTGGTTTTGCACGTCGGTTTGCAACCTATAAAAGAGCATACCTGTTATTCAGAAACATCGAAAGGTTAAGTAAGATTGTAAATCATCCGGATAAACCGGTACAGTTTATTTTTGCCGGCAAAGCACATCCAAATGATTTAGCTGGTCAGGAAATGATCAAAAAGATTGTTGAGGTTTCGAAACGTCCCGAATTTATTGGCAAAGTTATCTTTCTGCAAAACTATGATATGGAACTTGCCCGAAATATGGTACAGGGCGTTGATATCTGGCTTAACAATCCAACACGTCCGCTCGAAGCATCAGGAACAAGCGGCATGAAAGCCGTTATGAACGGAGTTCTCCATTTTAGTGTTCTTGATGGCTGGTGGGTTGAAGGTTACAAACCCGATGCAGGATGGGCACTCCCTGAAGAACAAACATACGAAAACAACGATTATCAGGACGAACTCGATGTAGAAACTATTTATAACATCATCGAAAATGAAATAATTCCTGCTTATTACAGTCGAAATAAAAATGGATTACCCGAAAAATGGGTTGGATTCATTAAAAATTCGATTGTAAAAGTAGCATCAGAGTTTACAACACATCGAATGCTTACCGATTACGAAAACAGGTATTATTACAAACTCGCTGAAAGAGGAAAACAGATTATCGAAAACGATTTTCAGATGGCTAAAGATTTGGCTGCCTGGAAAAAGAATGTATCGCGTAATTGGGAGAATATTGAGATCATCGCTATAAAACAATTTGACGTTTCGAAAGAACCAATTGTTATTGGCAAAAAATATAGTACCACAGTAGAAGTAAGATTAAATGGATTAAGCGTAAACGACATCGGGATAGAACTTGTAGTAGCTGAGCCAATAGATAGCGAAAATGTAAAAATTACACATACTCAGGATTTTGAGATGGTAAAAAATGAAAATTCTATTGCTACCTTTTCGATGGATATTGTGCCTACCGAGCCCGGAGTTTTCGATGCAGGTATAAGAATGTATGCCAAACATCCTGATTTGCCTCACCGACAGGATTTCTGCCTGGTTAAATGGTTGTAACTTGAGAAATTTTCGAAATTACAAATTACTCGTTCTCTGCAAAAATTAAATTTCGCAGGGAACGAATTTATTTTAACATGAGTTCGATTTAAGTCTAAATTGTTTCCATATTTTTTATTTTTTTATGCTCCAGCAGAGCCAAATCTTTATAGTAAAATATTTATGCAAAAATCAGCGCGTCAGCACTATTTCGTTCAATGAACTTATGCTTTTTTGACGCGCAATGATTCAAAGACAATTTAGTATATAATTACAATTTTTTATGTGCTTTGCGCACCACATGGCTGATTTGCATATAAAGAACAGAGTAATTGGTGCGCTTTTACTCTTTAACTTTTTCTTCTATAAAGATTTAGCTCCCATGGAGCTTTTCTAGTACATTCTTAAGGTATCTTGATTATGTCTAAATTATAAGACAAGCTTATATTTTAATTTCTTTCATCGAACGTACGTTATTTTAACCAAGTTTTCAGATTATTCAGTAATACTTAGAATTACTCCTACGGTGGGAATCGTTTCTATTTTAATCCGAGGTTCGTCGTGCAGGTGTCTGCGAATTTTAGAGATAAAAACATCAAGGCTTCGCCCGATAAAGTAATCTGTTTCGCCCCACACCTCTTTCATAATCTCTTCGCGGTTAACTATCTTATCCTGCGAACGGGCGAGCATAGCCAACACCTTACTTTCTTTAGTTGTCAAACGCCTTGATTCATTATTAATTTTTAATACCTGATTCTGCACATCAAAAACTATATTACCCAACACATATTCCAGCTTTGTATCCTCAACAACTACATTGTTTACTCTGTTTAGGATTGATCGTATCCGAAGCAATAGCTCATCTTCATCGAAAGGCTTGGTTATGTAATCATCGATCCCAATTCCAAAACCTTTTACCTTGTCTTCTTTTAAAGAGCGTGCGGTTAGAAAAATAACAGGTATTCGCTTATTTATAGCTCTTATTTGGCCTGCCAGTGTAAAACCGTCCATTTGCGGCAACATCACATCGAGTATGCAAAAATCAAATTCAGATGATTTAAATCCATTTAATCCTGAAATACCATCCCTGTAAAGTTTTACATCAAACCCATTTGATTCTAAAAACTCAAACAACAAAAATCCCAGGTTGGTATCATCTTCGACAAGTAATATTTTTGTTTTTTTATCTTTCATAGTTATTCACTGCACAAAGGAATTTTAACTGAAAACGTGGATCCTTTTCCGAACTTACTTAAAACATTTATTTCGCCATTTAGCGAATCTATAATTGCTTTTACAGTTGATAATCCAATGCCAAATCCTTTTACATTATGCATATCGCCAGTAGGTACGCGATAATATTTTTCAAAAATCTGTTTCTGATGTTCAGGTTGTATTCCTATTCCGTTATCTTCAATTTCAACTACTACAAAGTTCCCCTTATTAAAAAGTCGAACCTCTATTTCAGGTTTCTTATCGCAATACTTAATGGCATTATCAATAAGATTCGAAATTACAATCTGAAGCTGCTCTTTATCGGCATGTACAAGGCATTTTTCGGCAGATTTATTAATTGTCAAACGGCCATTAAGCTGTTGAATCTGAACCTGGTACGATTCGGCTGAACAACTTATTATATTACAGATATCTATCGTTTCGCATAATCCGGATTTACCATTCTCAATGCGAGCAACATCAAGAAGTGCCTCTACCCTATTTTGGAGTTTTTTATGCTCAGCTTTAATAATCCCCGAATATTGTTTTAGTTTTTCGTCGCCAGCCAGTAATTGATTTTTAGAAATCATACTGTTTGCTAACGCAATATTGGTAAGCGGAGTTTTAAATTCATGCGTAATATTATTAATAAAATCGCGTGTTCCACTATACAAGGCTTTTTCTCTTCGGTAAAAGAACAATATGATGTAAAACGAAATACTTATTAAAATAATCAAAACCACAGATGTAATAAAAAGAGTACCGATTTGTGCAGCAATAAACTCGCTCTTTTTCGGAAATTTAATTTTTAATTCCACTCCACTCTTTAACAATGCGTTTTCGAGGTTAGTTGAGAAATATGTTTTCTTACACACATTAAAATCAGCATCTTTCTGGATATCTACAATATCAAACTCGTATTTTATATTTATCTGATTATCTTTAAGAGCCGTTTTAATAATAGAATCTACTTTATTCCATTGAATATTCATGTACATTTTCTGATAACACGAAAAAGCATTGCCTTTGCCTAAACAATTAACAACCTCGTTACAAATCAGAGTATCCTCAGCCATTTGGTCAACAACCTTTTTTAGTGCGCTATTAACACTATGACTAAATTGTTTTTCCTGTATAGTTGCAGCTTTATAAATCCATGTTACCTGAATAACCAGCAAAGCAACCAACGCAAATGAGGTTAATACAATAAGGATAAGTTGTAGTTTCTTATTTTTCATCATTGCAAAGGTAATCAGAAATTTGTGCCATCCATAAACTTTAACATCATGTTAACACGTTTTATAAAAACCTGGTAAAAAACAGATTTATCGTGTCTTTATTTTTAGTAATTTAGTAATCTAATTGAAAAAAATATATGTCAATAAGTGCAAGTGGCAATAAACTACGAAAGTTAATAACTAAAGCTATAGAGGATTGTACAATTACTCCCGAAGAATATGAAGAAATTATAAATCTCTCATTAAAGGATGGATTTGTTGATCCTCAGGAGCGAGCTCTTTTACGTGAACTACAGCAAATGATTGAACACAAAGAAGTTCGGTTTGCCAAAAAGGATAATAAATAAATTCAATAAAAACCGGCAAGGTTTAATTTTACTAACCAATTAACACAATCAACTCTCTTTTAGAGAAAGTTGCCACCCAATCTTAATTATTTTAACATCGTCTTAACACGATTTAACATGTATATAACTTGCAACATTGCGAGTATATAATATATTTGCTTTTATAAATTAACAAACAAAAACTAAAAATCATGAAAAAAGTATTCGCATTATTTACAGCAATAGCTTTCGTAAGCGTAATGTCATTATCAGTAGCTAACGCACAGGAACCAGAGAAAAAATGTGACGAAAAAGCAAAAACTGAAAATTGCTGCTCAAAAGAAAAATCAAAAGATTGTTCAAAAGCTTGCGATAAAAAAGCAACTGAAAAGAAAACTACCGAAGTAAAAAAAGAAGAGGTAAAAACTGACAAAAAGTAATTGAGTAATTTTGAATAGTTAGGTTATTGAAGACCGACATCGCAAGGTGTCGGTTTTTTATTTGTTGTATGCACATTGCTTTTATTCCAAAAAAAAATTATTTTTAGTTGATTTTAATAATCCTTTAAATAGTAAAATATAAATATGAAATCACTTGTTGTTATATCATTATTAACCATTTTAACATTTTCATGCAACCAAGAACCTGCAGGGTTGACTGAAAAATCGATAATTGGAAGTTGGGAATGTGTTTTGGGTTGCGATGCAGAGTTTTATATATTCTCTAAATCAAAAAATGGCTACAGCTATATTTCTTATAAAAATGAGAAGATATTTAAAACAGGTGATTATCAATTAACTGATTCGGTTCTCGCTTTATCTTCGGCCGATGGAACTTCTAAAAACTTTTTAGTCGAATTGCGTAATGATAGTTTAATCCTTGAAAAAGGAACCCATATTTTAAAACAGTATATCGAAAAAACAGATTTTTCGAATCATACCGAAGAACTAATTGTTGGAATGGAAGACTTTTTAGCGGTTTTCCCTAATTTTGATTTTGCCGACCAGCGACCTGTAGATTTTACATACCAAGTAAGAGTTTTTGAAGATCAGTACGAACCGATTAATATCGAAGGAATTGGTGTAATTACAAACGTTCCATTAGGTGGCGATTTTATTACTGCTGATGATGTAATGAAAAGCATTGCCAATGTTATTCGCGAACAAGGATTTACGCCCGATCCTCAGAATGATTCAAAAAATTGCCGTGCTTTTATGAATGAAAACATGGTCGTGATAGTTCATCTATCTGAAAATGAACCCAATAAATTAAGCATGGAAATAAACTTTGGCTTTATTGACTAGCCAATCATGATTTATTACTTTTTTTTGATTCTTTCCAACGTGAATTTCTCCAAATATTCTGTTGTTCTTTTGAGAGAAATGTCCATGCAATGATACGGCTTGTTTTATTACCTTGCCCCATAGGAATCGTTCTGATGTCAATAGCCCCGGCTTTTTTCAATGCCAAATAAGCAGAGTTTAAGTTTGATTGTTTCGAGATGAGCGATGAAAACCAGAAACAGGAAGATCCGAATTTCTTACTCTCACGGATCATTTCGCGAACAAATCGTTCTTCGCCACCTTCGCACCACAACTCATTATTCTGACCACCAAAATTCAACACAGGAGTTATGTTCTGCTGTTGTTTTAAATTACGTATTTTACGGATAGTTCCCGCTTGGGCATCGGCTAATGAAGCATGAAAAGGAGGATTGCAAACAGACAAATCAATAATCTCGTCTTTTTTAATAACTCCATAAAAATAGTCTTTCGGGTTGTTCTGAAATCTCAGCTCAATTTGTCCTTTTAGATGGGTATTTTGTTCAATTATTTTCTTGCCATTTTCAATTGCAGTCATATCAATATCGGAACCTATAAACGACCATCCGTATTCTTTGTTTCCTATAATTGGATAAACACAATTTGCACCCACACCAATATCTAAACATTTTATTTTATTCCCTATCGGGATTTTTCCATAATTACTCATCATTAATAAATCTGCAATATGATGAATATAGTCGGCTCTCCCCGGAATTGGCGGACATAAATACCCTTCTGGAATATCCCAGTAATCAATCCCATAATAATGCTTTAACAAGGCTTTGTTTAGCATTTTTACAGCCTCAGGATTCGAAAAATCTATTGACTCGTCGTTGTATAAATTCACTGTAACAAACTGAGCCAACTGAGGGCAAGACTCTATAAGAAGCTTAAAGTCATAACGTTCCCGATGTTTATTTCGGGGATGTAATCTTGATTTCTCTTTGGGATGAATTCTTTTTTCTTGAAGCATTTATTTAAAATCAACTTGTAATGGTAACAATAGGAATCAAATTATTTTTTTCTGTCGTGATAAACAATCTGCATGCCCTGAAGAAAGTTACGCAAAAATTGATCTTTGCAGGCACGATATTGCGACTGATTTGGATTTCGAAAAAATGCACTTAATTCGTGTTTGCTTAAACGCATATCTACCAGGTTAAATATATCCAGGATATCTTCGTCCTTTAGATTTAAAGCAATTTTTAGTTTTCTGAAAACAATATTATTATTTAATATTTTTTCAGGTTCAGGTTGTGGTCCCTCTTTTTTGCCACGCATCTCTATAATAAACCCATTCAGGAAAGTAGACATATGTACATCCGAAAGTTCCTGAAAAGCAGGATCATCATCTTTTTTTAGCCAATCGCTTATTTGTGCTCTTGATACATTTAAATCGGCTAAGCCAAAAATATTAATCATTTTCGTATCGTTTAGATCGAATGTATATCGAATTCGGCGTAAAATATCGTTATTACTCATAAATTGTTTTCTTTATCAGGGATTCTTTATTAGAATAAATTGGTTGGTCAAAGTTAATAAACTTACATGAGTTCAAAATTAGAATTAAAAATATAATCTTCGCTTTAATTATAAAACCCAATCTAAACGAATTGATATCCTGTTAGTTTGTTTTGAAAAAGCTCCGTAGGAGCTAAATAACTTGCCTGACGGCAGTCAGGTTTGTAGCAAAAAGGGATTAGGGATGAGAGAGCACCAACCAAAAATCTTGTAGAATGTAATTCTGTTATTTGGTGCTCAAATTACAAATCATGATTTCAAAATGAATTAGACAATGTACAATTGCGTGTCCTAGCTTGATTCAAGCTTTGTTCATCATTGTTACTGACACGCATTCTTAATTCTTAACTATTTGCTACAAATATTCAATCCCTCCGGGATTATAAAAACAACTTATGCCCCATTTATAGTAAAGAATATAGTTCCATCAAATAAAAAATCAGAATTTATTTGAAATAACCCCACTTATATCGAACTCACGTTTAACTTATTAAAATGCGAGTTCGATTTAAATAAAACATTATATGTCAGACATATATATATTAAGTATTAGGATCTTGGCTAAAAATAAAAATTGGTGCTCCGGAGTAGTTTATTTTTAATAAGCTAAAACACCGAATCACCAATTTTAAAGATTTGATCTATTAAATAAAACAGAAAGCCAACTAATTGCTAGTCGTTTTATTTCTTTAATAAATCTCTTATCTCAGTTAACAAAACTTCCTCTTTGGTAGGAGCTGGTGGAGTTGCAACAACGGCTGCTTCTTGTTTTTTCTTCATCTTATTCATAGCTTTAATTAGTAGGAACATGAAAAAAGCAACCAACAGAAAATCAATAAAAATGGTAATAAATTGACCATACTTAATCGATGCTTCGGCAACTGTCTGCTTGCCAGCCGCATCAAACTGCGCTTCACTTAGTATAAATTTAAGTGATTGAAAATCAACACCAGCAGTAATTTTACCTACTATAGGCATTACTAAACCATCAATAAATCCGGAAACTACTTTTCCAAAAGCACCTCCCATTACAAAAGCAATTGCCATATCAACAAGATTGCCTTTCATGGCAAACTCTTTAAATTCTTTTACAAAACTCATAATAATTTAATTTAGGTTAATATTTAAAAACTATTTCTTTAATGAACCATTTGAAAAAACTAATTTACAAAAATGAACGGAAATAAAAAATTAAACCCCGAAACATTGGGTTTCAGGGCTTTGAAAATTGTTCTTATTCATTAAAACTCAAACCTTATTCCTTGAGCAAGAGGTAATTCAGTACCATAATTTATGGTATTAGTTTGTCGTCGCATATAGGCTTTCCATGAGTCAGAACCAGACTCGCGTCCACCACCTGTATCTTTTTCGCCTCCAAAAGCACCGCCAATTTCGGCTCCTGAAGTTCCACTATTCACATTTGCAATACCACAATCGGAGCCTACTTCGCTAAGAAACTGTTCGCTTTCACGCATATTCATTGTAAACAATGCTGATGAAAGTCCTTGTGGAACACCATTATTCAATTCGATTGCTTCATCAAATGTTTTGTATTTAATGAGATAAACAATGGGAGCAAAAGTTTCTTCCTGCACAATATGATAATAATTTTTAGCTTCGGCAATGGCTGGTACAACATAGTTTCCGGATTTGAATTTTTCACCTTCTAAAACCTTTCCTCCAAATACTATATTTCCGCCTTCTTTTTCAACTTGTTCAACTGCACGTTCGAAAGCACTTACTGAATGAATGTCGATAAGTGGGCCAACCAGCGTGTTTGTGTCTAATGGATTTCCTATTTTACAAACGATCTGTTTATACGCATTTACTAATCGATCCTTTACCTGGTCGTAAACTTTCTCATGAACAATTACCCTTCGTGTAGATGTGCATCTTTGTCCGGCAGTTCCTACTGCACCAAAAACAATGGTTGGAATAGCCATTTCCATATCAGCAGAATCGGACACTATAACTGCATTATTTCCACCTAATTCAAGGATAGTTTTTCCCAAACGCTCACCAACGATCTTTCCAACTCGTTTTCCTACAGCAGTTGATCCTGTAACAGAAAAAAGAGGTATTCGTTTATCAGCTAAAAAGTTATCACCTAAAACAGATGATTTTGCAATAATCAAATTAAAAACTCCTTCGGGAACATGATTCGTTTTAAGAACATTCTGTATAATGTTCATTGTTGCAATAGCCGAAAGTGGTGTTTTTGAACTTGGTTTCCAAATAACAACATCGCCAGCAATAGCAGCGAGCATTGAATTCCATGCCCATACAGCAACAGGAAAATTGAATGAGGTTATTAACCCAACTAATCCGATTGGGTGGTACTGATCATACATTCTGTGATTTCTTCTTTCAGAATGCATCGTAAATCCGTTTAATAAACGCGATTGTCCAACTGCAAAATCACATATATCAATCATCTCCTGAACTTCGCCCTGTCCTTCGGCATATATCTTACCCATTTCCAGTGTTACCAGTTTTGCTAAATCATCTTTAGCATCACGCAATGCAAGCCCAATCTGACGAACAATTTCGCCACGATGAGGAGCTGGTATTTCGCGCCAAATCTTAAAAGCCCCCTGAGCTTTAGCTACTACCTTTTCATAGTCCTCAATGGTTGCGTTCTTCACTTTTGCAATTTCTTTTCCATCAATTGGCGATGTGGATGTTGTTAAATCACCAGCTACATCAAACCATTGTGTACCAGTAGTTACACCCGAATTAATCTCTTTAATTCCTAAACGTTCCAATAATTGGGTTGTATTAAAATCTATTGTAGTCATTATATATATTTTTTATTGTTACACTGCGCATTTCGAAGTGTGAGTTCTATTTTATTCATCCTTCCAAAAGCAACCAATGACATTTTTTTAGTCCTTTCGAACACTCCAGCTTATAGTCATAACGAGCGCAGCGAAGTTATCTTTGAAGACTGCTTCAATCGTCCTAAAGGACTCATTCGCAGTGACTCTTTACTGGAGTTGTCATTTCT
>JAVEZW010000124.1:0-9846 GCA_034002805.1 Bacteroidales bacterium
AATCTCCTTAAACGATCTGCGGGCTGTTAATGATTTTTCCATAGAATTTCGAAATAAACTCTTTACTAAGTTAAAATTATTCAATGGATTCTGCAATATTCAATCATCTAATAAATCAATAACAGGGATTTGTGCTTGAATTGTAAAATACAAAAATTCAAATTGTTTATTTAACTAATTGAAATGTGGTTTGAGGTTTTCAGCTTTATGTTTTGATAAAACGATTTTGCCTCAGATTAGCCTTTTTTAATGGCTGGTAGATCAACAGAAATTATTGTGCCTTCTCCCAGGTTGCTTTCAATATATATTTTTCCGCCGTTTTTCTCAATAAACTCTTTGCAAATAATTAATCCTAATCCTGTTCCACCTTCTTGTTGGGTTCCTTTAGTTGTAAAATTCTCTTCAATCTTAAAAATCTTTTCAAGATCAGTGGGGTTAATCCCTATGCCTGTATCAGAAATACGAATTCTCGAAAATTCGTTTTGAACTGAGGCCTCTATTTCAATAGATCCATTAATGCCAGTAAATTTAATTGCATTCGAAATTAGATTTCGGATAACAGTTGCGATGCTATCATAATCGACAAAAATGGTTAAATCATCCGATACATTGTTTTGAATCTTAATTTTTTTTGCATCAGCCTGGGTTTGCATTATGTTAAGAACTTCATCGACCAGTGTTTTTGCCGAAAGAAGTTGAGGAACAAGTTTTAGTTTGCCTGTTTGACTTCTCGACCAATGCAGTAGGTTATCAATTAAGGTTAATAGTTTTTGTGATGAATCATTAATTAAAACAGCATATTTTGAAACTTCAACAGGTTTAAACTGCATAGCTTTTTTCTCGAGTATCGACGTCAGTCCTACCATGGCAACAAAAGGACCTCTTAAATCGTGTGCGATTATCGAAAATAATTTGTCTTTAGTTTTAATTAATTTTTTAAGATTTGCTTCTGAATGTGCCAGCTTTTCGTTCGCTTCGTTTAGCTTTTTATTTTTCTGTTCAATGCTGTTGCGCTGATTTATGATCTCCTGATTTTGTTTTTCGAGTAAGTTTGATCTTTTTTTCCCGTGTCGCCATAAAAATAGTACTCCTACAAAAATAAGAGCCAATAAGCAAAGTATTATTGACAGAGCAATACTAAAAACCCTGATTCTTTTTACTTCAAGTTCTTTAATAGCAAAATCTTTATTCAGGATTTCTATTTTACTCTCACGCAATTCTTTTTCCAGCTGATACTCAATTGAAAAGATCTTTTCTGATAATTTTTGATTAAAAAGAGTATCGTTATATTCAATTACTTTTTGCAAATATTCAGTAGCGTTTTTATAGTCTTTTGTTTTATTCGTTACATTAGATAAAACCATTAAGGCGTCTCTAATAACCAATTTGGCGCCTATTTGTTTGGCTAATTCTAAACTTTCAAGGGCTAATTTATGTGCTTCGGTTAGGTTCTTTTCATCAATCAGAATAAGCGATTTTTTTATCAGGATATCAGCATAGAGGTTCTTGTCAGCTATTTTGTTGAATTTTTCGAGTGATTTGTTATAGTTTTCATTAGCTGTAGCAAATTCTTTTTTCTCAAAATAAATGTCGCCAATATGTTTATAACAAGCAGCCTGGCCAGGTATGTGATTCGTTTCTATTCTTAATTCGAGTGCTTTGGTATAATAATTAAGTGCATTGTCTAATTCGTTGGTAAACTGAAGAGCATTGCCATAGTATAAATAAACGTATGAAAGCATTTGCTTGTTATTTGTATTTTCAGCAATAATCTCAGCTTTTCTGATGTTTTCTTTCGCGATGGCATAATGTTCCTGGTAAATATGCAGATTTGCGAGATTAAGGTAAGCAAATCCCTCTTGTTCAATTACCCTATGTTGCTTGGCAATTTCAAGTCCTTTGTAGTAATAATCAATAGATTTTGAGTAATTTCCCAAAACTCTGTAAGCAACGCCTATGAAACTGTGTGCCTTGGCTAAATTCTCAAAATCTTTAAACTGAGTTGCCAGATCAATTGCCTGTAAACCATATTCGATAGATTGCTCCGGAATAGAATTTCGCAATTCCCAGCTACGCGATAAAAGCCCAGGTATTTGGGCAGAATCATTTTTGATCTTAATAGGTACTGAAAGGCTGTCGGAATTTTCCTGATCTTTAGCAATGACTGAAATACTCAAAGAAAGTAACAAAAGGAACCCTGTTGCTTTGATAAATTGCATATACACTCATAAGTTTTATAAAACAGCCTAAACTAACCGAATTTTAAATATAGAACTTATTTTAACTTGATGAAAATTTTTGAGTAAGTTATTTTGTTTTGGCAGAATTAGTTTATTGAGCTAGTGGTTTTGTTCATTGCTTTATTAACCAGTTTTAATATTTGATTACGGTTGCTTGTTTACCCATAATAAAACAGTGGTGAATTTGACCGAATTACTAACATTTTTTACATATATTTGGCGCAAAAAAAAATATGAATAAAAAGATACTATGCATCGTTGTTTTAATTTTTGTTAACCTCGAAGTTTTTTCACAAGCATACATAGCCAAAGATACACTCTATTATAGCAACGTTAATCTTCTATCTAGTACTCCGGAAAACAATTCTTTATACGTCGTTTTAGGTTTAAACAATAAGAGATTAACAATAGTTCCTGTAACTGGAGATACGATAAATGGCGTTTTAACAAAGTCGGTAATTTATACACCTGAAATGATTGATGGGTATGGTTTCAAAGATGGAAGACAATACTTGTCAAAAGAGATAAATTTAAATGGGGATAAACAAAAAGTATTTTTGCAGATATTGTCTGATGGCGAAAAAAGATTGCTTCTTTTCTCGAAAAAAAATTCAAAGTATTATTTTATCGAAACAGTAGCTTCTGGAAACCTTGTTTTTTTAAAAGGAGAAAATAAGGACGAACTCATTAATGAACTATCAGATGTTTTTTCTGATTTTGATGTCACAAAAGGGGTGCATCGAAAAATTAATTATAAAGAACCGGTATTAATTAAACTGGTTAATAATTATAATTTAAAATCAACATCATTAAATACATTTGCAAAATATGGTATTATAGCCGGTTATTTTGAAAGCTCGTATAATCCTAAGACTGAATACGATTTGTTTTTGAAATCACTTGATAATCTTAAACAAAACACTTTTTTTGTCGGACTTAGTGCTGATCTACCTATCCTTAAAAGTCAATTTGCATTTCATCCAGAATTGTTCTTTATGAGTAATAATATAAGTTATGGAGAAGTTGATGGTGATGTCGAATATACTATTTCGGTAAAAAATTTCTCAGTTAATATTCCATTAATGTTAAAATATAGCTACGAGTTTAAATATTTGGTGCCATATATAAATGCAGGATTGATATATACCTATAATTTTAGCAACGAGAATGTATATACTCAAAAAGAAATGGATTTTACCATGGATAAAACTAGGTTTGTTGAACTGGTTTCAAATAACAGATTTGGTTATATAGCAGGTTTTGGTGTTGCAAAAAAGATTAATTATGCTTCTTCTGTTTTTATTGAAATAAGATATAGCAGCCAAGGGAATTTTCTAAGCAAATCAGTTGATGGTGATTATTTATCTAAAAAGGATTTGGGTGTCGTATTTGGATTTAATTTTTAAGATAAATTAAAATATGATTCCAATGGTAAAACTTAAATTGGATAACTGTCCATTAATTTCATTATCGAAATATCCGCTATCAGAGTCTAAAAAACTGTAATACGAAAGGCTATAATTTATATCGAAGAGTAAGCTTTTATTATTTGATAATTTATAAGTACAACCTAATCCAACGTTATATCCAATAAAGGATGGGGGTATAGGGTAATAATCATAAGTAGTTTCACCTGAAATAGTACCATCAATTAGGCGTTGTTCAATTACACTGCTTTCTGAATGCAGTTCTGTGTTTAGGTTTATACCTGCTTTTATGAATGGTGTTATTTTTCCTATCGGATAATCATACTTTACAATCACCTTGCTATTCAATAAAATGTTGCTAAAATCAACCTTGGTATCTGTATCCCAACCATAAATACCTGTTTCAAATTTCGATCCAGTAAAAGATTGGTTTTCTATGTTAAATGCAATCACGAAATTAAAATTTTCATTTAGCTTAGCCCATTTTATATTCATTAATATACCCAGATTATATCCCAACTGACTACTAAGTTTTATGTCATCCCAGTAATATGAGTCTAATTTTAGAGAGTAGAGGTTAAACCCTCCTGTTAAACCTAGTTGCATAGTTATTGCTTTCTGAGTATTGTGAAAAGTTAGAGAGTTTTTACCTTCTTCTGCAATAAGTTCATGATATCTAAGTAGTAATTTTTTTAATGATTTATGACTAAGATTTGCATAATTAATATCGTCGTAAATAAGCATGCAGTCTGAAAGATATTGACGTAGCTGTTTTCTGTATTCATATGATGGCCTTTCAATTATAGTTCCATTCTGATCTTTATATTGTTTAGTCGGGTTTGTTAATCTTTTCAATTCCATTGCATTACTGCGCAAATAATATCCGGTAAAATTATCATGTTTTAAATAGAATAAATCAACTTTACCTAGAACCAAGCACTCGAAAAATAAAAAAGTTTTTTCACCATCTTTCTCAAGTTCTTGGCTTACATATAATTTTTCGCGTTCTATTCCATAAGAAGTGATTTGATCGGCACTATATTCTTGAACTGGTTGATCCTTTAATTTAAAAATGCATTTAACACTATTATTTTTGGTTTTTTTTTGATTTATAAAACCATATATTGTATCTAGGTTGTTTGTAACAATAAAACCTTCTTTAAAATGGGATTGAGAAAATACACCAAAAGAAATTATGCAGAAGCTAATACAAAACAATGTTTTTTTCATTATAATTAGTTTAAATAGATGATTAGTTGTATTTAATTATAAATTTGATTGTTAGATCATTGCTAAACTAGAGTTTATAGGTTGAACAAAAATCTCTATTTGGTGGTTTTTCCTCCCATATTAGTAAAAACGCTGTCGATAGGCTCCCAGAGTTCTATTTTATTACCTTCAGAATCCATAATATGCACAAATTTACCATATTCAAAGGTTTCAATCTCATCTAAAACAGAAACTCCATTTGATTTTAGTTTTCTAACTAGTCCTTCGATATTCTGAACTCGATAATTAATCATAAATTCCTTTTTAGATGGTGCAAAATATATGCTACCCTTTTTAAATGGGCTCCATTGAAGATAGTTTATCTCATCAGGTCGATTAGCATTTCTAAACTCAAAACTAGATCCCCATTCGTTAACCTCGAGACCTAAATTGGCAGCATACCATTTTTTAATTTCTTCGGGATTATCAGAAAAAAAGAAAATACCTCCAATTCCTGTTACTTTTGGGATAGTATCGTCTGAGGTAGAATTAGTTGTTGTAGAATCATTATTTTTCATTGTTTCTGTATTTTTGTGGTTGCAACCTACAATAATGCAGGCAATCAAAATGAATATAACTATTTTCTTCATCGGTGGTTTTATATGATTTTTTAAATTTAGTAAATAAATCTATAAAACCGCAGTCCTTGCCCAGCTTTTCTATCCTCTGTTAATAAAATTTAAATGTAGTAAAGACTTACCTGCCAGCCATTGCTGGTAAACTGGCAAGCAGGTGTTTGAGAATTTCGTCACCCCGCATTTTTTAGAGCCGCAGTTATAACACTTTCAATTTAAATCGTTATTTATGTGTATGAATATTTTTATCAGTTATCCTAACCGTAAATTCACTTCTTAAGAATTCTTCCCAAGTATCAAAGTCAATTCTATTAATGATAATATATTCATCACGAATACGATTCCAAGGAACAGTCTTTAGAGTATCATAATCAAAAAAACAATAAATTATCCAACCTTGTTCAAGTATTGACTTTAGATTTCCAGAATAAAACCAGTCTAAAGTAACAGAATTTGGTTGGATTATTGAGGCTGAGTCAATTTGATCTAAACTTCCCCAATAAAACTTTTCTGATAATAAAGTATCAATATTTGAACTTAATACTGGTCGACTATAGTAAACAATTTCCTTGTCAGTATCATTAATTACTTTAATATATATATCATCTTCAGGAAATTCTTCAGGACACCCAGAAAATATAAGTGAAAGCATTATCAATATGACTGACTTTAATATTTTATTTGTCATTTAGAAAATTTTAAGTGTTATAACGGTTGTGGCTTGATTTTGTGAGAGTTTTGGCCCTTTATACTTGTCCTTCGTTAACAAAGTTCAAATACAGTAATTATTTATCACAAAACGCTGAAACCCTCATGATATAAGGACTGATGTTTTCAATTGTTTAAATTTAAATGAATTCTATAAATTCAAAATTTTTTATATTATCAATTTTAGAACAAATAAATTTAGCAGAATAAGTATCTGTAGTATAATCATCATTGTATGTATTAAACTCAATTATAAAACTTTCATGTGAATTTGCATTTGGGAAATTTGCTTTTAAAACAATCTTTAAAGAGCTTATAACCCTTTCCCATATTATTTCCATTGCTTCCACTTCTGTCATTGATTCAAATTCTGTTTGACCAGAAATTATTCTTTTGGAAATACGTAAATCGAAATTTTTATAACGCGAACTAGCTCCAAAATAATATTCAGCAGTACCATAACTATCAAGATATTGAGCTAAAACAGGATTATTACTAACGCTATCTATTATTATTTGATAATCATTTGTTTCCATTTTACAATTAAATGTTGGATATTCAACCTTGAAATAATAATTCATTAAAGGATATTCCACATTAAAAAAATCTATTTTATATAAACCAATCTTTGTTGGTAAGTATTCCCAAATTACTGAGTCTATTTCATTAGCTCTCTGTTCATAAATTTAATTAATTCAACTTTAATTAAAAATTGTTCTGCATAATAAGAATATGATCCAAGATCCGTACAAATTAACTTGTTAAATGAGTAGTCTTGATCTTCAATTCTATATTTAATATTTAATTTTATGCTATCACCAATGTTAATAGTTTTATCCATGTCATTTACTCCAATTGTTTTAGCAAAAATAAATTCTGGTTTTATTTCTTCAGAATTACTTTCAGTACATGAATAGTATGAAAAAATTGATCCAATCAATAAAAAAACAATTCTTAATTTCATAATTATCAGTTTCTTAAATTAAAATAATTGCTAAGGGTGGTCTCGGCTTAGAAAAAGTGCGGGAATTTCGCCCTGCGTTTCTGTCCAACGCTACCAACGTTTAAATATAGTAAAAATGTTCGAAAACCACTTCACCCCACATTTTTTTTAGAGCCGCTGTTGTAGCCTGTGCCAAAATCCTTTCAAGATATTCTATCTATCTGTCAATACCTTTTTGGCAGTCCTTTTTAGTTTTAGAGATTTCTGTTTCTTCAATTCCTTTTTCTTTCTAAAGAATTCACTTAAAGCTTTTTCTTCAGAACTTGACAAAGGTTCTTGACTTCCAATAAAATCTACATCCAATTCCTTTTTCCTTGTTTTCATTAATTTATTGGTTTTTAAAGTATTTGTCAATAAGTTTCAGTGCAGCTTGTGTTTCAATTATCATTAATCTTCCACCAAAATGTAATGCACCTAATGTTTCTTCATAGTGTTTAATAAGTTGGGTTTTTGCAATAAATGCTAAATTCCCGTCGTGTCCTCTTTGAAATGATAGTTTACATGCAAACGCAACTAAATTTCCTGGTACACCTGCATACATTTTTATTTTTCCTTTGTTAAATGGTGCACTTTCAATTAAATGCATATAAACATGGTCAGATTTGACTTGTACACTTAATAAACCTTGAATAATATTCGGATTATTTGCAATAGTAAGTTTATAAACTTCTCTTTCAGGTTGTTTAAATTCAGTCAACCAATTAAAAACCCAACCATTTTTCTTTATAGCTACTTTAAGGTCAGATTGTGTAACAATCGAAACTTCAGTCGGGAAACTATCACCTGTTACAATATTTTCAATTGAATTGGTAAGCTTGTCGACAATGAAGTCTAATTCTATTTCTTTCCTTTTAGTCATACTACAAATATACTAAAAAAGCTTTAAGTTTTCCCAAAAAGAAAGTATTGGTTTATCGCTATTTTGGGCATTGGCTACAACGGTCTGGGCATTTGAAACGTGCGGGTTTTTCGCCCAGCGTTCCAATCCACCGCTACCAAAGTTTAAAGATAATTAAAAATGTCAAAAAACCACCAAAACCCCGCATGTTTTGAGATGCCGTGTTGGCGGTAGTATTTTATTCAATCGGTTTTAGTTTTCAATTTTTCTATATGGAATCTTGTTTTTGATTTATTAATGTTTCCGTAAGAATGTTCTTCCACATTACAATAACCCAAATCTTCATATTCGAAGAAAAATTCTTTAAAACAAACATTATTGTCTTGAGATTCCGTTATTTTAAATATTCTTTCATTACTGTACAAGAAGAAATGATCCGACCCAAATTCTTTACCCCAAAGTTTATGATAACTATAAATCATTCCACTATTAAAGAAAGAATATTCTGTTGAATACTTTTGTTTCCAAAAAAATATTTTTCTTTCATATTCAATGCTTGTGTAATAGGAAAAATGCTTGTTTTTCATTGTGTCTTTTTTGATAATTTCTTTTGCAAAAACGTTATTTCCAGCATTGTATTTTCTAATAATTATATCATCTTTTCTATATTGATATTTCCACGTTTCTTTTTTCCATTTATAATCTACAGTTAATTCATTCAACCTGCCTGTACTGTCAAATTTAAAGTGTCATGTGCTAATATAGGTTGACTAAAATTAGGTATAAAAATTAAAAGATAAATCATTTTCAAAATTTCTTTTACTAGAGTAGGATGGAAGTATATAGTTTCCATTCAAGTGAGCCATAGCCGGAGTAAGCATTTTACAGCTACGATGCGGCCTTTTATGATTATAAATAAAGATTGATTTTTTTATTTCGGCTAATGCTACAAGATGGTTTTTAAAACCATCACCGATAGAAAATTCCTGCTTCAGGATGCCATTAACTCGTTCAGCAATTGCGTTTTCATAAGGATCAGAGTTTTGAGTCATGCTAATTTCTAGTTGGTTTTCAATAAGTGTATGAATATACTCATCGCTGCAATATTGAATTCCGCGATCAGAATGATGGATTAGTTTTCTGTCAGGATATTTTCTTTGTTTAAGGGCTCTTTTAAGCGCATTTAGGGTAGATTCGACTTTCAGGTTGTCAGAGAGCTCAAATCCGACAATTTGTTTAGAATAAGCATCGGTAATCAAGTGTAAGAAATTAAATCCATCATCGGTTTTGATGTATGTAATATCGGCAACCCAAACTTGCTCAGGCTGGGTTATACTGATATCTTTAATCAAGTTTGGATATTTCCTAAACCGATGGTAAGAGTTTGTGGTGGTAACAAATTTTTTGCGTTTTCTTACGAGCATTCCATTTTGTTTAAGAATTGAATTTAACTTACACCGGCCTATTCTGAGATTCAGGGCTTTCAACTCGTTTTTAATTAAGCCATGGATTTTTTCAGTACCCAAAAAAGGCTGTTCATAGCGAATAGGATGGACCAGCTTTTTTACAATTTGGAGTTGTGAAAAAGCTTCATTCTCTTTTTTGAGCCTTTTATATCCGGCGGATTCAAATTTCTATTGCAACAGTTATTAATTTTATTAGTGTTTCAAGACGAAAGTACGAAAAAAGATTTAATTTTTTGAATTTTCTCATCTAACCACAAAGATAATACACAAAAAAGAACCCGTCAAGGGCAAGTGAATTCTGCTGTGCAGAACCCTTGACA
>JAVEZW010000125.1:0-9779 GCA_034002805.1 Bacteroidales bacterium
TAAGTATTTAGTGTTAGTTAATTATAATAAAGTAGTCCAATTTACGAAAATCAAATTTTTAATACAAATTTTATAATTGATAACCCATGCGAATCCGAAATTCATTATTACTGCAACCTCCAAATTACTTAAGACATAATTATTTATGAATTGTGCTTATTTTCTTTTTCTTCTATGTACAAGGAAAGTATTATAATCAACTAGAATTATATCATTCTTTATGTACCTTTGTATAATTAATCATTCTAATTCATTAGTTCAACTTGGATAATCCGAAGAAAAATATTCTAAATTCTTTTAAAGATGAATTAGGCAGGCTATTTCTGATAAGTTTTGGTGTCTTTCTATTTATTCTGTTCTTTCAACCATTTCCGCTTCAGATGCTCGATTATAACAACAGACTGTTGTTTGTAACCGGTATTGGGGTAGCAGTATTTCTCATTGAATTTTTAACATTTATTTTAATTCCTTTATTAATTCCTAAATGGTTTAAAATGAGCGAATGGGAAAGTGGGCCTCCATTTCTTTTAAGTTCTATATTTTTAATTTTAACAACAATTGCACTGGTTTTTTATGTTCGATATGTAGGGATGGTTCAATTATCGCTTTATATTATGTTTAAAGTGATCTTGGTTTGTTTGTTCCCGCTAATGGTTTTGGTTATTTTATATAAAAACAAATCCTTAGAGCGCATAATATCAGTACTCAAAGAACAAAACAAGTTTTATTTTTCGAAAATAAAGGAATTTGAAAAACGCGGCATCGAAGAAGAGATAGATTTTATTTCTGATAACAAATCAGATAAACTTTCGCTTAAATTTAAAAATATTATATCAATAAAATCAGCCGACAATTATATCGAGATAAACTACCTTAATGAAGGTACAGTAGATAAAAAACTATTACGAAGCACCTTAAAAAATATAGAATCGCAATTAACAGGTCAGAAAAACTTTATTCGTTGCCATCGCACAACTATTGTAAACAGTTTGTTTATCGATAAATTAACAGCTAACTACAATGGTTCTTACCTAAAGATGAGCTATTTAGAAGAAAAAATCTCTGTATCACGGCAGTATGTTGTTATGGTTAAAGATGTTGTTTCTGCTATTCAATAATCAGGTTATTCGCCCCACGTGATTTGTTATTCGCCCCAATTTCATAAGATTGCCCCCAATAACATTCCTGTTTAACCCAATTATTTTACAAGGTGACTTTTTGAGTTTATATTGCATCCAAAATTAAAACCAATTATTATGATAAATGTTGTTGACGACTATTGCGAATTTCCAACTGTATTACGAAGACCCATGTGGCAGATATGGCATAAACTGCTTATCAGATTTGATAAAGATGTAACTGCAAATTTCATGAATTATGGATATGCTTCGTTAAATGGCGATAAAGTAATTGATCTTGAAAAAGGTGATGAAAAAAACCGTTATTGCATTCAGTTATACGATCATGTAGTTAACAAAGTAAAACTCGAAAATAAAAAAGTTCTTGAGATTGGCTCAGGAAGAGGTGGCGGTGCTCATTATATTGCCCGATATTACAAACCCTTAAAATATACCGGAGTAGATATTTCGAATAGTGTTATAAAATTCTGTAATCAGTTTTATAATGTACCGGGATTATCTTTTGTAGAAGCAAGAGCTGAGAAACTTCCATTCGAAAAAGAATCATACGATGCGATTGTTAATGTTGAATCGGCAAGATGTTATAGTGATATTAAAATATTTTTTAATGAGGTAAATAGAGTACTTGTTCCCAATGGTCATTTTTTGTTTGCCGACATGATGGAAAAAGGTACCGTTGAAGAGATTAAAGAAAAGTTGATGCAATGTGGTTTTTCTATTCTGGATGAAAAAGAAATTACACAAAATGTAGTTAAAGGCTTAGAGCTTGATACAGAAAGAAGAGAGACACTTATTCAGAAAAAAGTACCAGGTGTTTTAAAGAAATTCTTTTTAACATTTGCCGGAACAAAGGGAACAAAACGTTTTGATTCTTTTAATAATGGTAAATTCGAATATTGGAGCTTTGTTTTAACCAAGAACCAGGCTGCTTAATTCGTCAATTCGATATAAAGTTGTCAGGCAGTGTTTTAACACTGCCTTTTTCTTTATCTTAAAACTTTAACGTTTGTTGCAGCAAGACCTTTAGGTCCTTTTTCAACCTCAAAAGTAACCATATTGTTTTCTACCACTTCTTCGAGCAAACTACGAACATGCACAAATACACTTTCGCCTGTTTCTGAATCTTTAATAAAACCAAATCCTTTTGATTCGTTAAAAAACGTAACCACCCCTTTACGAATAGGATCGGGCTTTTGAGATTTATCTTTTTTAGGAACACCAACTTCTATGTTCTCTAATTCTACTTTTCTGCGTTTACTTGGATCAGGTGGTGTTGATGTTATCTGGCCATTTTCATCAACATAGGCAATCATATCGTCCAGACTTCTTTTTTCGTTATCTTTTCTGGCCAATCTTTTCTCAGCCTTATCTTTTCTTTTTTTCTCTTTTTTGTTTCTTACTTCTTTTTTGCTTTGTGTTTCTTGTGATCTACCCATATTTTTTTTTGTTATAAAATTACTAATTATGACATTATAGTTCTAGTTTTCCATCAAAGAAATATTATTTCTCATAATATTCCTTAATCTGCCAAGTGCTTTATCTTTTATCTGCCGTATCCTTTCTGATGACATATCGTAGTTTAATGCGATGTCGTGTAACGATAAAACTGGTGTTCCGCATAATCCATACGACATTTTTAATATTGTGGCCTCTCGCACAGTTAGTTTAGCAAGTGCTCTATGAATATTTATCATTACAGACTCCTGAATTAAACTATTGTCAGGTGTCGGAATGTTGCTCGTTTGCACCACATCATACAGACTAAAATCATTATTCCCATCTGTAGTTAGAGGCATATCAAAGGATACGTGCCTTCGTTTAATATCATTCAACAAGTCAATTTCGTCTTTACCCAGTTCAAGATAATCGGCAATTTCGGAATTACTTGGTTCTCTTCCAAATTCTTGTTCAAGATGTGGAATGGCTTTCGATATTTTATTTATGGTTGATATTCTGTTAAGTGGCAAATGTACAATATGAGTCTGATCGGAGATAGCCTGAATAATTGATTGACGAATCCACCATACAGCATACGAAATAAATTTAAATCCGCGTGTTTCATCAAATTTTTTTGCTGCTTTAACTAAACCCAGGTTGCCTTCATTTATTAAATCGGGAAATGATAATCCCTGGTTCTGATATTGTTTTGCTACAGAAACTACAAAACGTAAATTTGCAATTATAAGTTTATCGAGAGCGATGGTATCGCCATTTCTGATTTGTACCGCTAACTCGGTTTCTTCTTCGGCAGTAATTAAAGCATATTTATTTATTTCCTGAAAATACCGGCTTATCGATTCATCCGATCGTTGGGTTATTTGTTTTGAAATTGTTAACTGTCTCATTAAAATATACTTTAATTCAATTTAAAATTTTCTTCAAAGCACAAATTTCTGTTTTGCACTATTTGTAAGGCTTTAGTATCAACACAGATTTTGCTTCTAAAACCTGATTAAAAAATATCAAAACCCATCCCTATCTTCTAGATTGGAATGGGTAATCGTTTTTTATTATTTAAGATGTTTTTTAAACACCCAATAATGAAATTAATTTAATGATTTTACATTAATAGCTACAATTCCCTTGTCGCCATTTTTAGTATCAAAGCTAACCGCTTGTTCTGGCTGAAGCTGATCATATGTGTTAACTAATCCAGATCTGTGTACAAATACGTCTGCACCACTCTCCGACTCAATAAAGCCAAAACCTTTAGCTTCATTATACCATTTTATTTTACCTTTTGTCATTTAGATCTGTTTATTAATTAGTGTAATTGTCTTTTTTTGGTTTAGCTTCATTTACAACTATTTCACGGTTTTCGTACTTGGCACCATTAAGCTCCAAAATTGCTTTGTTAGCTTCGTCGCTATTTTCCATGGTTACAAAACCGAAACCTTTGCTGCGGCCGCTGAATTTATCGATAATAATATTTGTTGCACTAACCGTTCCGTACTCTTCGAATACCTCTTCAAGGTCGCTTTTACTAACCTCGTAATCAAGGTTTCCTACATAAATGTTCATTGTAATAAATAATTAAATTGTTTGTTAACTAACAGGATTGTTTGTTTTATTTAAAGATTTATGCAGATCCATCACATAATTGATTTTATGGACTAAGCAACGTGTTTTAAACGAACAAGCATTGTACTTACAAATACCTGTTATGATTTTAAAAATTGGATTTAAAAAAGAGAGCGAATGTGAACTAATTATTGATAGGAATCAGTAAATAAAAGCGCAACTTCTCAAATCTGAGATTTTGGCAAAGGTACGCATTTATTTTCAGCTATTTACTATTAAAAGATTTATTTTGACAAGAGTAAAGTATTAATATTCTGCGCGATTAACACAACCCCAATGAGTCGGAGTAATTTTATCGGTATAAATCAAAAATTAAACTAAAATCTTTCTTTAATTTATTTTTCGAGTATTTCTAAAATAGATGATTCTATTTCTCTAAGATTAAATGGTTTTCTGAAGTATTTATGTATTAACCTTTCATTTAGAGCATCGGCTATTTCTTCAGTAATATCAAAACCAGTTAATATAAAATACGAGATATAAGGAAAATCTTTTTTTGCCAGTTTAATAAATTCAATTCCATTCATACCCGGCATTTTCATATCGCTGATAACCACAATAGTATGAGGATTTTCTTTAAGTAACTCGTAGCCTTGCAACCCAGACTCTGCTGTTATTACATTAAATTTTTTTCTAAAATTAAGCTCAAATAGTTTTAAATTGATGGGTTCGTCATCAACATAGAGTAACGTAACTTTATCATTCATCATTTTTCTTATTAAGAGGTAATATTATTTTTACGATAGTTCCTTTATTTAGTTTTGATTCAAATTCGATAGTACCATTATGCTCCTGAATTATATTATATGTTATCGAGAGTCCAAGACCTGTTCCCTGACCAGGTTCTTTTGTAGTAAAGAACGGATCCAGTATTTTAGACATTAGATCTTTACTCATTCCGCAACCCGAATCTTTAATTTCAATGTGCAATTTGCTTTGTTTTATTCGGGTAGTTATTTTAATACTACCTTTTTCAGCAATAGCCTGAACGGCGTTTGCAATAATATTTAACAGAGCCTGATGTATTTTACCTTCGTTACAATACAATAAATACTTTTCTGTGGTAAAGCTTTTTTCAATCTCTATTCTGCTTTTAATTTGATTTTGAAGCATTACCAGGCAATTATTAATTACCATATGAATATCGCATGGCATAAAAGGCAAATCATCACGACGATTATAATGATTAAGGCTGGCAACGATTGCTGCGGCTCTTTCAACTCCAATATTCATTCCTTCGAGCAAAGGTGCCAACTCATCCAGATGTTCTTTGTAATTATCGTTTATAAAACTCTCGATACCCACAACACCTCCTTTAATAAAATTCAGGGGATTGTTTATTTCGTGGGCAACCCCTGATGCAAGCAAACCTAAAGAGGCCATTTTTTCTGAGTGAACGAGTTTATTTTGGGCTTCTTTTAATGTATTTAATGCCTTCTCGAGTTCTTTTCTCTGAATAGTAAGCTCATCGTTCTGTTGCTTAATTTCGTGCTCCAATTGAATCATCTTGGTAATATCTCTTGATATTCCGAAGGTACCTATAATTTTTCCTGATGCATCTCTAAGCGGCATTTTTGTAGTTGATGCATAGGTTACCTTACCATCTTTCCAGGTTTCTTTTTCAACCAAATCGATTACCGAGGTACCTGTTTTAATAATTTCCTGTTCAATATCAAAAGCGGGTTGGGCATGTTCCATGGTAAACAAGTCAAAATCGGTTTTCCCTATTAAACTTTCTTTAACACCTTCTTTTGAATCCATGCATTTGCTAACCTTAATGAATCTCGAATCTATATCTTTAAAATAGATCGCATCGGGTATGTTATCCATCAATGAGTCAACCATCCTCTTTTCTTCAAACAATTGCTCCTGCACAATCTGCAAATCTTTCAGTACGGCTTCCAGTTCTTCACGCTGGTTTAATAACTCATCGTTTATCGAAGTAAGTTCCTCATTTGCGGCAGCTAACTCATCGGTACGCTCCTGAACTAAAAACTCTAGATGTTTTCTATAATTATCAAGTTCCTGCTCTATATTTTTTTTCTCGGTGATATCTCTTGTAATCGTTTGTATGTATGGCTTATTATTAATTTCGAGTCTGGAAATAATGCCGCTAAACCAATGCAGGTTACCCCAGCTGTCGATGAACCTGTTTTCTATAATTGGAGTATGTGTTTTACCTGTTTCAAATAATTCCTGTATACTATCGCTTACTAATTTAGCATCCTCAGGATGAATATGGGCTTTTCGTTTTGGGTTTGAATAATCATCAGTAGTTATGCCTGTAATTTTTTCGAGCATCTGGTTTGCAAAAATGATATTACTATCAAGATCCGAAATCATAATAATATCAGGAAAGGCTTCGATAATGGTTCTGTATTTTTCTTCACTCTCTTTTAAGTCTTTCTCAGTTTTCTTACGCGCTGTATTATCGGTCTGGCTACCCCACGTACGAACAAGTTTGCCATTTTCAAGAATTCCAACTGAGTTATTCAGATAATACTTCTCATTTCCATCCAGGTCTTTTTCAATTGTTTCTTCCTGAACAATCTTAAATCCCTGTCGAATGTAATGACGCATGGCGTTTCTATTTTCGGGATTATCCATTCCTCCATGCAGATCGATCTGTCGTTTTCCGATAATATCTTTAGGATCAGAAACATTATACATCTTTAAAAATGCAGAATTACATTCGGCCACAACAGCATGCAAATAAAGAAAATCTATCATTTCTTCTTCCGACAGATTCATATCCATTTCTTCATCAAGCTCGAAACGATAAATACCATCAGATATTTGTTCAATAAACATTCTGTATCTCTCTTCGCTTTTCTTAAGCTCCATTTCAGCCATTCTGTTTTTTGTAATATCCAGATGAGTTCCAAGAGCCCTTGTCGGTTTACCATTTTTCCATTCATGAACTTTTCCCCGTGCCAAAATCCAAATCCAATCGCCTTGTTTGTGTTTCATTCTGAAAATTGCTTCATAAAGCTCTGTTTTATTCTTAACATGCTCATTGAAAAGAATCATCACTTTTTCCAAATCCTCCTCATGTAACAGTTTAGTCCATTGATCAAAGCTAAGTACGAGTTCGCCAAAATCTTCAATTGCATATCCGAGCATTTGGATAAATAAACCATTGAATCTAACCAGATTACTTTCCATATCCCAATCCCAAAGTCCAAGGTTGGCTCCCAAAAGAGCCATTTTCAATTGCTCTTCGCTATCTTTTAACTGTTTTTCGGCTACCTTAACCGAAGTCATATCAATATTTGCACCTCTAAATCCAACAGGTTTCATCCCCTCAAAGATTGGGCTTGTATAAATCTTAATTGGAAATACGGTACCATCTTTTCTTAGACCTTGATATTCGTTCCCTTCTACTTCCTTCCCTTCTAAACGAGCTTTTAATGTTGCTTTAGCTCGTTCTCTTTCCTCCGGAATAATTAAATCCAGAATATTAATTCCTTTTACAATTTCATTTTGGGTAAATTGATGAGCTTCGAGCCCCATATTATTTGCATAGGTACAATTACCATAAATATCACTTTCCCAGATAATTACTGGCAACATATCAGCCAGCTCCTTATATTTTTTCTCACTCTCAATCAGCTGTTGCTGTGCCTGCTTTAATTCTGTTATATTAGTTATTGTTCCTATATACCCTTTAAGCGTTCCATCTTCGATCTCAGGAACAGCATTACCCAAAACCGAAACTATGGTGCCGTCGGGTTTTAAGAATCTGTATTCTGAAAATGATTTTTCTGAGCTTTCAAATTTTAGTATCCAATTGTTCATCAATCCAGCTCGATCATCAGGATGAACTGCACTTAACCAACCCGAGCCAATAGCTTCTTCAACCGACAGACCAGCAATTTCAGCCCATCGCGGATTTATATAAGTTGTTTTCCCATCCGAGTCGGTTCTAAAAATACCAACCGGAGCGGTTTGAGCAAGAGTCTGGAAAAGCTGTCGGCTTTCATCCAGTTCTTTTTCCATCAGCTTTCTCTCTGTAACATCAACCATAGCGCCTATGGAGGCTATTGTATTGCCCTCTGCATCTAAAACTGGTGATCCATTAACCAGAAATATCAGTTTACGCCGATCTTTGGTTAAAAATGGCATTTCGTAATGACTGGTGTTTTTATTTATTCTGTTTTTGTTCGCCTCATCAATAATAGAATAATCATCAGGATCATGTAGTATTTTATATCCAATTTTTCCTACAATTTCGCTGGGTGTATAACCTAATACTTCAGTAAATTTTTTATTTACATATTGCACCACATGATTATTATCGGCTACAATAATTATTTCATTAAGGCTTTCCATTAAAGTGCGATATTTTTCTTCGCTTTCTTTAAGCGCCAGAAGAGCTTTTTTCTGCGCTGTTATATCGACAACAAAACCATCGTAATAGAGCGTTTTACCTGATGAATCGCGAACTGCCGTAGAATTTTCCCGAATGGTAATTATTTCGCCGTTTTTTGTTTTCCACTCAGCTTCGAGATTGGTTACTTTGCCTTGTTTCTCTATAAGATCAATAAATTTTTTTCTCGAAATATCAACATAGGCAGTATCATCTTCAAGACTTCGGGCTGAAATATCTTCGAAAGAATCGAAACCAAGCATTTTTATGAGAGCTGGATTAGCTTGTAAAATTTTCCCATCAGGTGTTGTTTGATAAATACCAATTTGTGCATTCTCAAATAAATCCCTGTATTTAAATTCGCTCTTTTTTAATGTTTCTTCTGTTTCGGTACGTTTTTTATAATCGTATTCAATTTTATCAACTGTTTTATTATGAATGCTTATAATAAGATATGCAGCAATTCCCGAAAATAAAATAGCAATAATATTATCAACTAAATAATCAACAACAATGGTATCTGTAAATCCATATTGATCTTTAAATGTTAGTATAAATATCACTAGCATTATAATATTTACCGCTGCATAAACAAAAACTGTAGATTTAAATTGATTTATAAAAAGAGGAAATACATTTATTATGGCTAACACCATAACAATGGTATCTATTTGAGCAATAATATCACTTGCAAATATAAACATTACAAACCACACGCAGATATTAGCTGAAATCATAAACATGTGTGATGCAGCACCATACCAGCCCTTAACAAGTAACCATAAGCAACTTATAAAGATTAGTAAAACAAAAACCATTGCTCCTATAATCGGAAAATTAATCTTATTAAAAGGACTATTTATCTGTCCATAAATAGAAGATAAGGTAAGTAAGAAGATTCCAAAAATTGCAGCAAGACAGATGTAATAAAAAACTCGTGCTTTTAGTTTAATGGTAAACTCACTGTTTTGGTAAAATTTTAAAACGTGGGGAAGTTTTATATCTATTGAATCTCTTGATTCTTCTTTGCTATTCACCCTATCATTCATAAAACTATTATAAATCAGTTATTTATAGTTATTATAAATTTAGGTAATCTTTTACTAATTTGCAACAAACACAAAACAGTTCGTATATTAAATTTGACGAAAAGTTGAAAAAAGTTGACAAAAAAGAATGGTTCAGAAAAC
>JAVEZW010000126.1:0-9755 GCA_034002805.1 Bacteroidales bacterium
ACAGAGATTATAGCCATTTTGAGTGCTGGTGTAAGTTTTCGAAGAATTATGTTGCCCTATTTTATTTCGGCATTTATAATTGCATTATTCTCTTTCATGTTAATGGCCTATGTAATTCCACCTGCAAATTCTGTAAGGCTCGATTTTACCTATAAATACATTAAAAATCCTATTAGAAATTCTGAGCATGATATTCACAGGCAAATAGAACCAGGCCTGTTTATTTATATGCAGAGTTATAATATTGATAACGACATTGGATACAAGTTCTCTATGGAGCGTTTCGAAGATGGGGAGCTGAAATCAAAGTTAATGTCTGAATATATAAAATGGGACACAGCAACAACAAAATGGACTATCAAAAATTATTATGTTCGTGATATTGATAGTATTAACGAAAAAATAACCCAGGGTGTTTCTCTGGATACGACTCTTAATCTGCAACCCGAAGATTTTAAACGATATGCTCAGTTTGTTGAAACAATGAGTTTGCCGCAGCTTAACAATTATATTGAGGAGCAGAAAATGCAGGGAGCCGATAATGTGGTTAGTTTATTAATTGAAAAGTATAGTCGTTTTGCATATCCTTTTTCTACATTTATTCTTACTTTAATTGGCGTTTCCTTATCATCACGGAAGGTTAAAGGAGGAATAGGAATGCACATCGGATTGGGTTTGTTGCTTAGCTTTTCATTTATTCTGTTTATGCGATTTGCTACTATGTTTGCTGTTAGTGGAAGTATGAAGCCATTATTTGCAGTATGGCTACCGAATTTGCTGTATCTGTTTATAGCTCTGTTCCTTTATCGCATAGCTCCTAAATAACCTATTGGTTCGTGTCTTAATTTTTACTACTTTTACCTGTTATGTCTGAAAAAAAAGTGTTTTAATTATTGAATTGGTTTGCAATAATTTAAAACGGTTGTTTGATGAATGTCACCAATAAATTTTTATTAATAAAATTCATTTTGTAACGTTGCAGTTAAATTTTTTTTAAAAAAGCCTTTGATAACAATATCAAAGGTTATTACTAACTAAATGTACAAGATATGTCTTTGAAAAGAAAAATTCTTGAACTTCAAATGAAGCGAGAAAAAGCATTGCAGGGAGGTGGCGAAAAAGCCATCGAAAAGCAAGTTGCTATGGGTAAAATGACCGCTCGCGAAAGAATTATTACATTGCTCGACGAAAATTCTTTCCATGAATACGATCTTTTTGTTGAACACGAAGCTCGTGATTTCGGAATGGATGGAAAAGTACTGCAGGGTGATGGAGTAATTACCGGAACTGGCACAATTTACGGTGCTCCTATATGTATCTATGCACAGGACTTTACTGTTGCTGGCGGATCGCTAGGTTTAATGCATGCACGTAAAATTACCAAAATCATGGACCATGCAATGAAAATGCGTGTGCCAATTATTGGTATTAACGACTCAGGTGGTGCCCGTATCCAGGAAGGTGTAAACTCGTTAGCCGGTTATGGTGAGATTTTCTACAGAAATACCATGGCTTCAGGAGTTATTCCTCAAATTTCAGTTATCCTGGGTCCTTGCGCCGGTGGTGCTGTGTATTCGCCAGCTCTAACCGATTTTGTTTTTGTAGTTGACAAAATTTCGAAGATGTTTATCACTGGTCCCGAGGTAATTAAATCAGTTCTCGGAGAAGAAATCTCACAAGAAGATTTAGGCGGTGCTCGTGTTCATAGCGAAATTACAGGTAATGCTCATTTTTATGCCGAAAGCGAGATTGAATGTTTTGATCAGATTAAAAAGCTTATAACCTATATTCCATGGAATAACGGTCAAAAAGCTCGTCCTTTTGAACCTAAGGAACCAATTCAGAATAAATATAAAATTGATGAGATTGTTCCTGGAAATCCAAAAGAACCTTACGATGTACGCGATGTTATTAAAGCAATCACCGATGGATCTGAGTTTTTTGAGATAATGGAACTTTGGGCACGAAATATTGTAATTGGTTTTGGTCGTATAAATGGCGAAACTATTGGTTTTGTTGCTAACCAACCATTATATCTTGCAGGTGTGCTTGATGTTGATTCATCTGATAAAGCTGCTCGATTCATCCGTTATTGCGATGCATTCCAGATTCCTATAGTTACATTGGTTGACCTTCCAGGTTATTTGCCAGGTGTTGATCAGGAACATGCCGGTGTTATTCGTCATGGTGCTAAATTATTGTATGCTTATTCAGAAGCTAATGTTCCTAAAATGACCGTTATTTTGCGTAAAGCATATGGTGGTGGTTACATCGCAATGAACTCTCGCCACTTAAATGCCGATTTCGTGTTTGCATGGCCTGGAGCTGAAATTGCAGTTATGGGACCAGAAGGTGCTGCAAATATTATTTTCCGTAAGGAAATTTCTGAAGCAAAAGATCCTGAAAAAATGCGTAAGCAAAAAGTTAAGGAATATAAGGAGAAATTTGCAAATCCTTACGTAGCTGCTGCTAAAGGATATGTTGATTCTGTTATCGAACCTAAAGAAACTCGAAAATTCTTATTACATGGTATCGAAGTTTCTAAAAATAAGGTGGATAGAAAACCGATTAAGAAGCATGGAATTCCTCCATTTTAATCAATCCATATATAACTAAAACTCGAAAACAATGAAAAAAGTTATAGAAGAAACGGTTGTTAAAGAAGAGGATTCTTTAAAAGAGCGTTATCATACATTGTGTATTGATGGCGATAAATACAAGACTCTTTATACCGAGAAATACAAGAAAAGAGTTAATTGGGAGAAACCCGATCCAAAGAAGATATATTCTGAAATTCCTGGTACTGTAATTAAAATTCATGTTACTGTAGGACAGAAAGTTCAGGAGGGTGATCTCATGCTCGTTCTTGAAGCCATGAAAATGAAAAACAAGCTTATTTTTCCAATCAGTGGCACTGTAAAAAAGATTTATGTTGAGGAAAACCAGAAAATTCCAAGACACACGCTGATGATCGAACTGAAGTAAATCATAAAAATAAAACCGGACTAAGTTCCGGTTTTTTTTATAGCCGCTCCTCCCAGATAGGTTGGTTGCCAAAATAATTAGTTAGTGCTGGTTTTTCACGAAACAACCCAAATACAGAAGATCCACTTCCCGACATCGATGCATAAACGGCTCCTTGAGAGTACAAGGTTTGTTTTATTTTTTCAATTTGTGGATAATCCTTAAAAACAATAGATTCGAAATCATTAAAAATGGTTTTCTTCCAGTTTTCTATTGGATTTTCAATTAGTTCTTTAAGCGAATATTTTGGTCGTAAGGGTTTTGATTGTGAATAAGCTTTTGCAGTATTTATATGTATCCCGGGGTTTACAAGCACTAAATACAATCCCTTTAATTGAATAGTTATCGGTTCGAAAATATTTCCGGTACCACATGCAAAAACAGGTTTGTTTACAATAAAAAACGGACAATCACTTCCCAGCTTCCCTGCATATTCCATTAATTTCGAATTATCAAGATTTAGGTTTTGTAAGTTGTTAATTGCTTTTAAGGTAGATGATGCATCCGAAGAGCCGCCTCCTAATCCTGCTCCTGAAGGGATTAACTTGTGCAAATGAATATTTACAGGATTGATAGAGTGATTTTTTTTAAGTAGCTCGTAGGCCTTGTAGCACAAGTTACTTGAATAATCACCCTTGTCGATCAGTAACCCGGTATTGGTAAAAGAAAAGTCTTTGTCAGAATTATTTATTTCCAGAATATCAGAAAAGCCAATAGGGTAAAAAATAGTTTCGATATTATGAAAACCATCAGATCGTTTTTCGACGATGTTTAATCCAATATTTATTTTAGCATTCGGAAATTCAATCATAAATCTAACTTTAGTAACCAAAAGTAATGATTTTTACCGAAAAACTTGTTAAAATGGCAGTATTTTAGGTTGCTTGCGAAAAATCTGAATAATTAACAATTGTTAATAACTGTCGTTAAAAAAATCGCCAAAATTAGATTTCTAAAAAGGCTTTTTTTGAGTTGTGAAATATTACCTTTGATTCCCTTAAAATAAATTGATGATGGTAACCAATACAAAAAACTCGAAAAAGACAGCCCCAAAGGTGATTCCGAACAGCGAATATGGAAAATTGCCACCCCAGGCACTTGATTTGGAGGAAGCTGTTCTTGGAGCTATAATGCTCGAAAAGGATGCAATAATCTCTGTTATGGATATTATTCGTCCCGATAGTTTTTATAAGGATGCTCATCAGAAAATTTTTAGTGCTGTTCTTGATCTTTCTCAAAACCTTCAACCTATTGATATTTTAACGGTTACCGAAGAACTCCGAAGAAGAGAGCAGTTGGATGAAGTTGGTGGACCATTTTATATAACAACATTAACAAGTAAGGTTGCTTCAGCTGCTCATATCGAGTATCATGCACGAATTATTGCGCAAAAATATATCCAGCGTGAGCTTATCAGAGTTTCGTCAGAGATACAAACCAAAGCTTACGACGATAGCATGGATGTTAACGATCTGATTGATTTTTCTGAGTCGGAACTGTTTAAAGTGGCTGAGGGGAACATTAAAAAAGAAACTACAAAAATAAATGTACTCATTCAGGAGGCAATTAGCCAGATTGAAGAAGCTTCAAAACGCGAAGATGGGTTAAGTGGTGTTCCATCTGGCTTTACAAAGCTCGATCGTGTTACTTCGGGCTGGCAAAAATCCGACCTGGTAATTATTGCTGCTCGTCCTTCAATGGGTAAAACCGCCTTTGTTTTATCTATGGCCAAAAACATGGCTGTTGATCATAACCGAAGTGTTGCTCTTTTCTCGCTTGAGATGTCATCGGTTCAGTTGGTAAATCGTTTAATAGTAAGCGAAACGGAACTTCCATCAGACAAAATAAGAAATGGACGACTCGAACCTTTTGAGTGGGAGCAATTGGAGTATAGAATTAAAAAACTGGTTGAAGCGCCGATCTATATCGATGATACACCTGCCATCTCGGTATTTGAGCTTCGTGCAAAATGCCGACGGTTAATGAGTCAGCAAAAAATAGATATCATCATAATCGATTACCTCCAATTAATGACTGGTTCTAGTGATAATAAGGGAAATCGTGAGCAGGAAGTAAGCATGATTTCCAGATCGCTTAAAGGGATTGCAAAAGAGTTAAATGTGCCAATTCTCGCACTTTCGCAGCTTAACCGATCGGTAGAGCTTCGTTCGGGTACAAAACGTCCTCAGTTGTCAGATTTACGCGAATCTGGAGCTATTGAGCAAGATGCCGATATGGTTGTGTTTATTCATAGACCCGAGAAATATGGACTTACCGAAGATGAAGATGGAAATTCGCTGATTGGATTAGCCGAGATTATTCTGGCAAAACACCGTAATGGAGCTTTAGCCGATATTAAACTTAAGTTCAGAAATGAATTAGCTAAATTCGAAGATCTTGATGATGAATACACCGGAGTTGTTGCCGACGAAAGTTTAAAAAATGGAGGAGCTTTAACTTTTGGCTCTAAAATGAACAAAGACAAAGATTCTAAAGACAAAGATATTTTTGGAATAGGACAAAACAGTAATTTCGATAACGAAGCTCCTTTTTAGACAGACTAAAGCAGCTTACACAGTTCTAAAAGCGAATTTATTTCATAGGTAATCGTTTCGCTATGCTTTATATTATCGGTATTAAAAAAAACCTGATCAATACCTGTGTTTTTTGCCCCTAGAATATCTGTTTCGAGATCATCGCCAACCATTAAACACTCGTTATTCTTAGCATTAGCAATCTTTAAAGCGTGTTCAAATATTATGGGGTTTGGTTTTTGTGCACCTGCATCTTCTGATGTAATAAGTCCTGCAAAATATTGATCTAAATTGCAGTTTTTTAATTTGTCAGCCTGAATTTCGCTAAACCCATTTGTGATGATATAAAGCCTGTAGTTATTTTTTAAATACGACAGCGTTTCGTGCACATAAGGAAGTAATTGTTTTTTAGTAGGACTGATGTTAACATAGTCATCACCAATTAATTCGGCAAGCTGATTGTTGGTTACACCAAACTCTTCAAGTGTTAAAGCAAAACGTTTCCATCGCAGCACAGATTTCTCAATATTGCCTTCGCGATATTTTTTCCATAAAATATCGTTATACTTATTATAGGTAGAGTAAAATGCTTCAAATGAACCGAAGATCGAATCAAGATTACGGTTTTCGTAAATCTCAAGAAAAGTTTCTCTGGCATTACTATCAAAATCCCAGAGTGTGCGATCAAGATCAAAATAAATATGTTTGTATTTTTCTTGTTTCATTTTATATCCCTAACAGGCTGACAAAAATATGCTTTTTGATTTTACAATTGATTTTTTAAATGATGTTTTAAAATAGTATTAAATTGTAGCTTCAATTAAATTGATCGCTTTATGAAAAAGATACTTTTTGGAGCACTGGTATTAAGTTTGTTTTTTGCCTGTAAAAATAACATGGAAGAATTTAACAGAGAGCTTGCCGTAATTGAGCTTAATGCAGTTATGGATAACTGGCATCTGGCTGCAGCAATTGCCGATGAAAAAACATTTTTTAATACCATGGATACTAATTCGGTTTATCTGGGGACTGATCCGAAGGAAAGATGGATCAAACATGAATTTGAAACCTGGGCTATGCCTTATTTTAATAAAGATACAGCATGGGCATTTAAATCTTACAATCGATATTGGGAGTTTTCAGAAAATGGCGAAATTGCATGGTTCGATGAACTATTAGAAACTCACATGGGTATTTGCAGAGGTTCCGGAGTTTTGCAGAAATTCGATGATGGATGGAAGATAAAACAATATAATCTGGCACTTACTCTCGAAAATGAAAAAATGAACGAATTCAGGGTGCTGCAAGGTTTGAGATAGAGTTGAATTGATAGACTTAAAACTTTAGTTTTCAAAAAAAAATCTGTACTTTTATTAACTATTAAATTAATAATTGTATCACATGAGAAAATTATATTTACCTCTGGCAATATTAGTTTTGGTGGTACTTGTGGGTTTATCCGGATGCAAAGACGAATCCAATAAACGTACTTATTTCCGTAAACTGGAACGCAGCAGAGAAACGATGGCTGTTGGAATCTATAAAACAATAAATCCAAACCCTGTTAATATTGCTAATATTATCGAAGCACTTAAAATTGATGGTGATATTGTTGCAGTTACTCTTACCGAAGAAGATATTCTTAGATCAGAGCTCGAAAATATTGATGTTTTGATGTTCCCTGGCCTCGATCTAGAGGAATTAAATGACTCTGCTAACGCTAAAGTAGTTGAGATCATTCGTAATTTTGCCATTGAGCGTGGTAAAGGAATTATTGGTATTTGTGGTGGAAACAATATTTTTTCTAAACTCGATAACGATTGCGAAACCCTTAATATGCTGGGTATTAAAAATATTCAGATGAGAAAAAGTAATCGTACTCCTGGAATTATTAAAGTCGATTTGAGTAACAGTGGATCAGATATTTTTCCCGAAATGAACGATTCAACAGGTGCTTTTATCGATTATCATGGAGATTTGGTATTTGTTGTGGATTCAAACTCAAATCCCGATCTAAAAAACATCGTTCATCATGTTTATGAGGAAAACACTCAACCATTATTTGTTACATTAAATATGGGTAAAGGCAAAGTGTTTCTTGCTGCCAGTCATCCCGAGTCTACGCCAGGTATGCGATGGATGCTGCCTCGAATGGTAAGATGGGTAATGGGCCGCGAACTGGTTGCATATAATAATCTGGTTACTCAACCTGAATATTTTAAAAACGAGATTCTGTATAACAAAGAATACACTAATCGGTTCGAATATCTTATAAATCAACTTGATGAGCGAAGAAAGAAAGATCGTTTATTGGCTTTAGATGAGTTACAAGATAAATATCCGTGGTTTGCAGCCGAAAAAGTAAGACAAATGCTTAGCGATAATAATGCTGAGGTTCGATTACGTGCAGCAAAGTATTTAACAGAAATAGGCTACACGATTGCTATTGATGATTTGGATAATGCAATTCATAAGGAACGAAACAAGAAGAATAAGGCAAAACTTAAAGAATACCTAAATAATCTGGAACAAATGATTGCTCAGGATTCTGGAATATAATAAAACACATGAATAATATCGTATTTGTAATTATAGCTGCTGCTGCGGGTTTCGCAGCAGCTTGGCTTATTAGCCGATTGGTTTTTGCTAAAAATATGGGTTTGTCTAAAGAACAAGCTGATATTTTGCAGCAGGATTTAATTAATGCAACTACCGAGATTAAGGTAAAAGAAGAAAGAATTAGCCTCATAACCGAAAATCTGCAAATGCTTAAGACAGAAATTGAAAATAAGGACTCCCAACTTGTCGGTCTTCAGAAAATGGTTGTAAGTAAAGAGTCTGATTTAAAGCATATTACCGAGCGACTTACTGAGCAAAAAAAGGAAGTTGAAGAACTGCAGCAGAGGTTTACCAAAGAGTTTGAAAATCTTGCAAATAAAATTCTCGAAGAAAAAACAGGGAAATTTACAGAACAAAATAAAACAAACCTTGACGCAATTTTAAAACCATTGCAGGAAAAAATTAAAGATTTTGAAAAGAAGGTTGAAGAAACTCACAAGAAAGATATTGAAGATCGAGCATCTATTCAGGAGCGAATTCGCAATCTTATCGAATCGAGCAATAAGATTAGCGAAGAAGCAAATAACCTTACAAAAGCTCTTAAAGGTGAATCGAAAACCCAAGGTAACTGGGGCGAACTGATTCTGGAAAATATTCTCGAAAAGTCTGGTCTGGTAAAAGATCGTGAGTATTTTGTTCAGCAATCGCTTCGTGATGATTCAGGAAATAGGTTTCAGCCCGATGTGATTGTGAAATATCCCGGAGACAGGAGTGTAGTTGTCGATTCGAAAGTTTCGTTGGTTGCTTACGAGCGATATGTTTCAGCAACAGATGAAAAGGAGCGAGAAAAAGCACTAGCAGAACATTTATTATCAATTAAAACGCATGTAAAAGGATTGAGCGAAAAAAGCTATTCAGACTTGTATCAGTTAAAAACGCTCGATTTTGTAATGCTTTTTATGCCTATCGAGCCAGCGTATCTTATTGCAATTCAACGTGAACCGGAGTTGTGGAATTTTGCATACGATAAACGGATTTTGTTAATTAGTCCGACAAATTTAATAGCTGCCCTAAAAATGATTGCCAGTTTATGGCGACAGGAATACCAAAGCCAGAATGTAATGGAAATAGCTATACAAAGTGGAGCCCTTTATGATAAATTTGTTGGTTTGGTTGATGATTTGCAGGATATAGGAAATAAACTAGAATCAACCCGCAAAGCCCACGATAGCGCAATGAATAAACTTTCGACAGGGAAAGGAAATTTGCTTAGCCGGGTCGAAAATATTAAAAAACTGGGAGCACAAACAAAAAAGGATCTTCCAAAAGGATTGATGGAAGAGTAAAAAAATGTTATGGCTGTAAAAGAGATTCTGTTATTGGGTAATCCAATTCTAAGAGAAAAATCAGAGCAAGTAAAGTTGTTCGATAATAAATTGAACGATATTATTAATGATTTGCACGACACCTTAATTGATTTTCAGCATCGAATGAAAACCGGTAGAGGAATAGCTGCACCACAAATTGGAGTATTGAAAAAGATCGTTTATGTTCATCTGCCAAACAGATCATTCGCCTTAGTTAATCCTGAAATTATTGAACACAGCAGCGAGACATTCGAAGTTTGGGATAGCTGCT
>JAVEZW010000127.1:0-9741 GCA_034002805.1 Bacteroidales bacterium
ACGATAAATATCTACCTCTTTCTGAACATATTCATCAACAGTACTTTCTAAACCATGTTGAGGTTCACTTATATCTCTGACACCATCCGGGTACTCCTTCTGTTGGTAGTATGGTGGAGAAGTTATTCCACAATCGATACTTTCGTCCGGAACGTCATCCAGATTTTCACATGACTTATTAAAGAGTTTATAGTTCTTCCCTTTAACCAGTTCCACTGCCTCCCTGAGGGCGTTGGTTCCCTGTTCCTTCTTTGAGTTTTTATAAACTGTCATTAGAGTAAACGCCTGATGGGGTTTCGTTTCACCTTTTTCGATTTTTTCCATCAGTTTTAAACCTTTTATCTCATCATCTCCGTTTTCTTCAAACTCCTTAACTTCAAGAAGTCTTCTCAGAGTCGTTGGTGATACATCTGCACCTGTAATTTCACAGGCTATCTCAAACCTATCCTTTCCCACAAGACCAAAATCTTCATTACTTAATGACAAGTCACCAATTCTTTCACGTTTCTTACCCTGGGAGAGTCCCAGAATACCAAGAACTACTTCGGCCTGTCTGCAAAGTTCCTTATATGACCTTCTCGTACGAAAGTTGTGCAGAACAAACCTGTCCTGAATTTCATCATCTGAATATTCGAAAACTTCAACATAAACAAATTTCCATCCAAGTTCCTTTGCAACCAGAAATCGACTTATTCCATCGAATAACTGGTACTTGTCAACTCCATGAACCGCTTTCATGGTTTCAAGTTGTCCCACAAGGTTCATCGTCAGTTTGAGACCTTTGAGGTCTTTTGGTTCATAAACCTTCATCACAGATGGATGAGGTTCAACAAGGTTAATGTCAACCTTAAACACTTTGTTTCCCAGAACAACTCCTAAATTGGAATTGTCGTTTGAACCCTGGATATCAACTGGTGAGTCCTGGTTCGGTTTTGAAGAATTTACTTTTTTACTCATCACAATTAGAATTAATTATTAATAAATTGATATTGTGTTATTTATGTACTTCATTTTGTTTTTGTTATCTGCATTACCAATTTTCACTGCCACTATATTTGGGCGTAAGAATTCCCCGACAAGTGTTCTTGTCATGTCGTTCACATTAAAAATTATTGACCTGTGTTAACCTATTATCCTATTGTTTCTGTCTTTCTGTTTTTTTCTATATTCTTTATTCTTTTTAATTTACATTTACATTATATTTTGACACAACAACAGAATAAATTTTTTTATTGATGATATTCTGATTTGTATTGTTCCCACATCATCCTGTCGATCTCTTTTTCAACTTCCAGAATTTTAAACTTGGGTACTTCACCATTGACTAAAACCTTTTCCTCTGCACCAATATTCTTGGCGAACTTCCTGAATTTCTTCCCTTGATTATTAATCCAATAAGCTCTGAAAACAACATATCTGACTCCGGTTGGAGTGTGCAGATTGGTTCCATATGATATCTCGTGATCAATCATCAGTCTTACTTTCTCAATCTGTATCTTTTTGAGCTGGATCCAATTAAAAATGGTTATTGCAGGCACACTCTGCCCCTTTTCATCAACAATTGGTTCCTTTTTATTAATCAGCACCCGGAATTCCGATTTCAGTTTTTCAAGTTCAGTAAACAGGAATTTCTTATCACCATACTTTTCCGGGGAGTATGTAAATCCATCATTACTGAGCCACTCCTCGAAATCCTCATCAGGTAATAATTCTTTCGGAAGAAGTAGTAATATTCCTTGTATTACTCCTGATGAAAATAATATGTCCATTATATCAATCATTCTATTGCAAATTTTGATGTAAAGTAATGAAAAATAAATGACATTACCAAATAGAATTGACACAATTTTAAATCATACAATGTATTCCATTCGATTTCAATCACATGATATTAACATGTCCTTTCTAAATGATTCTATTATTAGAACCTAAAAGTCAGCTTCCTGTAATATTACAGGAAGTATCAGCAATGAAATTCGTTTAAGATCCCGATTGAAGATCCTAAGTAAACAAATCGCTCCAAGCTCATTATCAGCATATTTTGAAGAATATTTTTTCACTTTCCACCCTTAAAATTTCTTATTCTCAGAAATTTCCCTTATATTTTATAAAAGGCCGTGCACAGAGACATTACCGGTTAGTCTCCAGGGGGCAAACGCCAATTCTTCTTTGGTTTTAAAAATGAAGTCCATATGGACAATGGAATAACTATGTCCGGTTTTAAATAACAGTTTTATCGATATCATATTATGAATGAGAAATATATGAAAGTTATAGTACCAAAATCCGTTAATGTAAAACAGTTGTTACAAGGATTAAATCTTTCTCCCACACGCTTGGAGAACCTTAAAAACAAGATCTATTACTTACTCTCAAGGATAGTCTCCACTAATGATAATTTCAAGCTGAATGAAAAGAACGACGGATACATAAACATTTCTTCTGTAATCATGAGAAAGGTGATGGGGAGAAAGGATTATTACCTAATACTAGAGCTCCTTTCAGATTCAGGGGATCCAATTATTGAAACAAATAATTCCTGGCTCAGTTCGAATGAAAACAACTCTAAGGGGTATTGCAAAGGATATAGGATCACGCAAAGGTTCAGCACTGGTGAAGTGGAGTTCAAAACTATCCCGGGTAAGCTCCGTAAAAGGATTTTAAAACACACGCCCGATGAAGCGGAAGCCATTCTGATGTCTGAAAAGTACAAGTTCCTTTTAGAACAGTTCAAATCTCACACTTTCAGCTTCGACCCACAGGTCTATAATTATATCAGGTCGTTTGGACATAAGCTCCTCTCAATGGTTCAGGATCACAATGAATATCAGACCAGAATGGTGTATAATCTTATTGGGCGATGGTTATACTTTGTTGAGAAGATTGAGAATAATGATCTATGGCATAATGTCTCAGCTTCCAATCATCGACTTAATTCCAGCATAACAAGCCTTAAACGGACGCTCAGACCTTTCTTAATATGTGATGGGAAACAACTTGGGATCATAGATATATCTGCTTCCCAACCATATTTTTTATCTTCTGTAATGGGCAAGGGCTTTCTTACTGATACCGGCGAGGGGTTTAATTTACGATCAATCTACCCAGAGGTCTGGGAGGAGGTGGTATCTAAAGGATGCATTTGCACCAATATAAGTACTACCTATACTGGCGATATCTTTACTTATAACAGTATTGATGCTCCTACTTCATGCAATGATCTATTAAATAATTGTATTGATTACTCCGGCAGCACAAATAATTTTAATAACTATACCAGTTCTTCACCAATCACAAATTCCTTTAATGCTTCCAGTAATAGTTCCAGTAGCTCAGATACAACAATTTCCCCTTCATTTATGTGGGGCCCTTTTTTGAGTGGGAAGGAAGTTGAAAGCATAATGAATTATTCACAATCACCTTTTGATAATGATTTTTATAAGCACCTGTTCAGTACCTATCAGAGCATGACTGGCAGAATTGAGGATTTTTGTCCTGAACAGAGACAAAAGATAAAAGATACCATGATGTTTATACTGTATGAAGACAACTGGAAGCACAGAAATAATAATGAAAATATAAGGATGTTCCAGATGGTGTATCCGGGAGTTGACAAATGGATTGAATGGATACTAAAGACAATTGGAAAGAGTAAATTCTCTCTCCTATTGCAAAGGGCTGAGAGCTATCTGGTTTTGGGTGTAGTTTGCCGTGAATTCATCCAAAGACACCCATCAGTCCCTGTCTTTACCATTCATGACGCAGTAATGACCCACGAGGAGTACCTCCCAGACTTGCAGAAAACACTTCTGGGACGCTTTCAGGAGATAACAGGGATAAAGGTTGGTATAAAGAATAAGTCGGAAAAACCCAATCCGAAACCTGACCAGAGGGATATCGATAAAGCATGGTCGAAAATCACCAGGATCAGTACTGAGGAGAAATTTAAAAAGAAGTTTAATGGTGTGTTTGTCTCAAACATTGAAAGAGGATCATCATTCTTGAAGACCCATCCTTTAGAACGAAAAGGATTATCCACCTAAACCAGCCATTTAACTTATGTTTCCTGACACACCAATACCAGATGACCCAAAATCAAATCTGGTTGCATCCGGGACATTTTTTTAAGGAATTATCGATGAGTAGTATGGCAGAATATGATCTCTCGGGGAATGACCTTAGAAACCTCATTTGGGACATCGTAAATATCCTAAATTTGAAATCAAGCTCCTTTGTTCCTATTTCTGAAATCCGCATCATTTCTGGCTATAAGAATAAATATAATTTACTTTTTGTCTCATTTTTTTAATTGAAAATTTCTTTTTACGGATTTTTTTCCTTATATTTTATTACCCGACTTAAAGGGTATAAATAATTAAAAACTACAAAATCATGGATCAAAAAAAATTAGTAGATGCTTTTAATGAGATAGTTCGTGTCGATAATGAAGTACATTTTAATACCACAGTGTATAATTTAGAGGCTTATAAGGAGGTTTTCAAAAAGGTAAATACACGAACAAATCCGAATTCTCTTAGCGTAAATGAAGCACTCGTTATAATGCTTCAGGTTGTCCATTCATTCAAGTACGAAATAGATATGTACTGTGATAATATCGACGACAGTGATTCGGATTACATGAATAAAGAAATAGAGGATATAATTAATAATAGAATTACAGAGTCTAAAAAAGAGCCTTATAGGATAACCCCAGGTAATCTCTCAACTCTTTTATTAATGGTACTATATGAGATTAATGGCGCTCATTATAGGATTAATGACCCTGACTATATCTGGGAAATGGAATTGGATGAAATATTAGAACTTCCAAATTGGAGTTATGAACTTGATTCAGCAATAACACAATATCTATTGTTGCCGTTGTATTATGCAACACACCATCATTTGGATGAATAGAACTGAAATTTGGTTGGCGGAAGTTTCCCTTCAAGCACTTCATAACAATCTCATTCGATCTTCCTGTAAAATGACAGGAAGTATCGGATTTGAGATTAAAAACCCTCCTCCAAATAAAGTCTGCAGGATTTTTGAGTACAAAAACACTTGATCCTCCCCTAGATTTCAGATGTTAAAAAACCGTTCATTTAAACACAAATAAAAGTAAAATGATGCGGCAATCTAAAGAATTGAAATTGTAACTTTATAATTTGAAAGAGTTATTTTATTTATTAACGATTCAATACAAAAAGGTATGGTAACAGTAACTGATGTCGCACAATTTATGGTTGATGAGCTTAAAAAACAAAAATTCTTGTACCAAGAAGCAATTGTTTTCAAAATTAAACAGAACTTCGGTGAGCCATTCTATTACACAAATAAAAATGGCAACTTTGCAATTGCAAAAGAAGTCCTTAAAGAATTTAAGGAATTAACTCCAGACGTTAAATGGGATAGTGGTGAAAGATGCTGGAGGTTTAAAACTCAATTCGATAAAGATACTAAAAAGAGGCAAAGCACTATATAATTGGAAGGCTTGTATCCTCAACATGACCAAATTGTTATTAATTAACTAGGTGTATTTTCAAGAAAAAGGTCAAACTGATTGTATTATCCTCTTTATATAAAATACCTTTCTTTATCCTCAAAATGCTCATATTTTAAATCTTTGTTTAGCCTAAATATTTTACTACTAGATCATTCCCTAACAGATTCCAATTTGTGTTGAAGTAATTCATTCACAAGACCGATTTTCATTTCTATTAAAGGAACCAATGAGCCAGTCCACGTAAATGAGCTGAAATTACTATCAAGATCCCCCATGAATCCCTCAATATTTCCAAATTCATTAATAAGACCTCTTGTAAAACTATGCCAAGTGACTTTACCGTGGGCCTTTTCGAATATGGGAGCTAAGCGCCAAATTCTTTTAGGCTCTACAGGAATATTTTCTCGAGTCCACCTCATAATGGTTTCCAAGTTGCCTTTGAATATTATTCCTACTTCCTCTCCTGGCGATCCAATTCTCGAGCCTAAAAGATATTGCAGATTTCAATTTACGAATTTTTGTTAAGTCCTTCACATATTTCGATAATCTACCTACCTTTAGATAACTAACAGAGCATTGACTGTAATCAAAAAAAATCGGTAAACTATGATTTTTGATACGGAACCAAATAGCTGGAAAGAATTACAGGATTTTGTTGGACAGATGTTCGATGAATGTGGATTTAGAACAGAAATTTCCAAAGTTGTTGATTTAGTACGTGGAACTAAGGAGATAGATGTCTATACACAGGATACCAAAAGCGAGTATAAACCAATTATTCTGATAGAGTGTAAGTATTGGTCTAAAGCAGTTCCACAAGAGATAATTCATTCTTTCCGAAGTGTAGTATCTGATTTTGGAGCAAATTTGGGATTTATAGTTTCAAAAAATGGATTCCAATCTGGCAGCTATGAAGCCGTAAAAAACACAAATATTAGACTTGTATCCTTAAAAGAATTAGAATCTGAATATTACTTAAAATGGGTGCAAGGTATGGTTGAGAAATATTTGTCCTTTGCGGATAGGTTATTTCCTTATTGGGATTATGCAGGAAAATTACCAAAAGATGGCGGTAAAATTGACTTTGAGAAGCAAAAATTGATCCATTCATCTTATTACCCTATTTGCAGTTTAGTCCCGGGAGAAGAAAAGTTAAATGGGTTTAAGAGAGAATATCCCTTAATTGTTCCAGTAATAAATGACAAGTTAGAACAGATTGGTATCGAAGAGATTTTAACTGATAGACAATATTTTAACTTTGTGGAACGGAATAAGGATAAATCATTAAGGCATTTTAAAATTTTATATAGGGAGTAAATCTTACTTTGATACCAAATTAATTTGAAATGAAAAAATGGATTGTTCTTAGTTCTTTAATACTAAATTGTAGCTTGTGTTTCAACCAAACACCATCAGTTCAAGAAACTTTGGACTATATTAATACAATTTTAAGGGATAATCCTTGTCATTGGCTATATACAGCTCCAGTTCCGCTTTTTAAATCCTCCAATCCAAATCAAAGATGTATGTCAGATTACTATTACTATTTTACAATAGCGGATAACGGAAATATATTAATCATAAGGCACTTAAAATTTCGGGATTGTCTCGATAAGTCTGATGAGGGTTATGTAGTAACCACAGATTATTGTGCCTTTCATAACAGTGATATAAGTGTTTCATCCATTACTACTAATGATAATAGCATAGTTTTAAAGGGAAGAAACAATCAAGAGATTTTTAAATGGGGTGGATTAATAACAAATGATTTTAAGCTGTGTGAGTTTTCTGATTCTTATGATACTCAAAGATGCTTAAAAGCTGTTAAACATCTTTTTACTTTACTACAGAGTGATGCAGCCTATAGTCGTAACAATAAGAATGACCCCTTTGCGAGTGATAACACCATAACTAATAAAACTGAAAAAAATGCTTCGTATCCAACAAAACCGAATAGTATTTCAAATACACCTTCTGCAACAAGTTCGTTTAAAAGTATTAAATATGGTTATTCCATAATTATCCCGACAGGTTTCGTACAAGCATCTGCAACAGGCAGAAATATAGATTTAAAACTAATCAATATAGATGGAACAAGCATCTTGGTTAATGTTACTCCAAGAACACCGGATGAATTGAATATTACTGCGCATGACTATTCAAAAGAAATGCTTGAACGAGAATTCAAACAATATACCCCAAATACTTCTATTTCAAAAGCTGAAAAAATTTATATCTCAGGAGAGAAAGCATTTCTTATCAATTACAATAACACAGCAAATAATACTAAAGCAATTGAAATCTATATGTATAAAGGGAGTTATGCGTATGTTTTTACTGGAACATGTGGAGCCAATCTGTTTCAGACTTACGAACCAATATTTCTAAAAGCGTTTTATTCATTTAAGTTCTGAATAATCTGTAATATCAATATTTTGGGTGGTGATTAATAACAAAAAAAATGGCAATGAAAAATTATAGGGTTTATTGCATACGCCGGACGATCTGGCCACATTTCGCCGGTAATTTTAGCATTTTTATATTTGTCTATAGGTCATTTGATTAACCCCGGCCCTGGGTGGTCATTTTATACCGGCGTGAAATGATCAGGCTCTCCTTTTTTTGCGATCAGACAATAGAAATTCTTTTAAATAATATACCTGGAATATTTTGATAGTAGCGATATTTTGGCGAAATTACCCATATTATTTACCAACCTCAAAAGACTATGGAACCGAATTACCTTTCATTATTTCATTCAAAAGATGAAGAATTTCGCGCAAGTATTGGAAAGAGTTACATAAAATCAATACTCTCCGGTAGTGGATTAACAAACACGGCAATAATCCTATCCAATAAAAGAGTTTATCAGATAGGTACAATATATGAATTAAATAAGACTGGACAAGGATTCACATGGCATACAGGTAGAAAAGTTGTGGATATTGAAAATGTTACTGGAACTTCATATAAAAACATTTATCAATTAGGAATACTTATTATTGGGTTAATATTAGCAATTATTTTCGGAGGAATAGGATTTAGCATTGATAGTAGCTTTGTCTCAATTATTTTGATGTTATTATTGGCTGTAATTTTGGTGGGTTCACTTTGGTTGTATAAAAAATTTACAAAAACCTTTCTCCTAATTCAGTATGGTGCAAGTGAAATGGCACTACCTACATATCTATATGGAACAGCAGAAATTGATGAGTTTTTAAAAAAGCTTTCATCTGAAAAAGAAACATTAAAGAAGGGTTTTAAAGAATATAAGGAGTGTCCTTACTGTGCTGAAAAGATTCAAGTTAAGGCCAAAGTTTGTAGGTATTGTGGAAGAGACCTGGAAATATAATGTTAAAAAAAGGTTGTGTTAAATTGAGCTATTCTTACGATTCATATAGTAAATAATGACGCAGGATAATTAAGTTGACTCATGAGTATAATTGGAAAAACCAGTGCACCGGATTTTCCACTTTTAACCTTTGCAGGAATCGGCGAAAGTCAAAAATCCTTCTATATCAATTCTGGCTGTATTTGCGACAACACTTACCTACCCTCTTAACTTATCGAGATCTTTCCTAATAACCACCTTAAAATTGGCCCACAATCATTCCTGTATTCGAATTGATCATTTTATACATAAAATTCTCTCCCAACTAAATTTCAATGGACTTTCTGGCTCGTAGCAGTTTTATTATTGTATCCATTATTAGATATGCTCTATGCTTATTATCCTCCGAAACATCAATATTCAATACATCTATTCTGCTAGGATATTCACCTTGATTTGTTTTACGATACCTTTTTAAAGATTGATAAAAATTTATCGTGCTGGTTATAAGCTTATATGGTTTAGTGAGTCTATCATTTACTTTGAAGGAGAGCCGAGAAGTGCTTTCGATCTCCATGGTTAATCTTTTGAGAATCGCCCGAGGTGATTCGGTTGATGCCTCATTTAAACCTCTTTCGTCTAGAGTGACCTCAATCTTACCATTATATTTTTCAGGTAGTTTCTTAGTATTAACCTTATATCCATATTGAACTTTCTGCCAGTGACCAATTGATGGCAATGGGATATTCATTCTTTTACAGATCTTTCTCAATCCATTATCAGAAATCTTGTACTTTTTAGCGAGTCTTGAAAGTGGTTCTTTTCAAACCAGATCATAGATTTCTTTTCCAGAGAAGACTTTCTTTTCCATATGCTCAGGTTTTGTTAAAATATTTTAAATTTA
>JAVEZW010000128.1:0-9726 GCA_034002805.1 Bacteroidales bacterium
ATTTTGGGAAGAAGCAAAAAAGTTCGATAGTTTATAACTTATTGAAACACTTTTACGATTGTGTGCGTTAAAAAATTAGTTTGATCAATAAATTTTTATGACAGAAAACGATGCCATAAAAGATCTTGAACAAAAACTGTCTGCATTGCAGGATGAAAATGCAATGCTTCGTAAAAAAATTTCTGACTACGAATCAAAATCAATTCCCGAACTTGAATCAACGCAGAACAAACTAATTAACAGCGAATTAAATCTACTTAACCTCATAGAGGCAATTCCATTACCCGTATTCTTTAAAACAAAAACAGGAGTTTATATCGGATGCAACGAAGCTTTTGCAAAATTCGAAAATGTACCAAAAGAAAAAATAATTGGTTCCTCGTTGTTTGGAATTATATCTGATCAGAGAATGCAGGAATACCGTGAACACGACAAACAAGTTCTTGAGCAAAGGAAACCAATTATCAGGCAAAAAACAGTAACCATAAACAATCAGGATCATCATATTGAAATCCATAAATCTATTTTTACCGATATTACTAAAAACGAACCTGCTATTGTTGGAATAATAATCGATAATACAGAAAGAATAAATTATGAATTATCGATAAAAGAAAGTGAGAAAAAGCTTCGTAGTTTTATAAATCAATCATACGAAGGAATTATAATTATTGATCGCAAAGGAAAAGTTCTGGAGTGGAATAATTCCATTGAGAAATTAACCGGGATAACTTCTTATGAAGCTCTGAATAACGATTTTCTTTCACTGGCTACTTCCATTTTCCCGGCATACAAAGATCCTATAAAACTTGCTGTTTTCCGAAACCAGTTAAACAGCCTTATCCAGAATATTGATTCGCAATTATTTAACAAATTATTTGAATTAAAGTTAATCCATCGCAACGGTACAATATTAGATGTTCAGCAGTTGCTATTCCCAATTCAACTCAATAACGATTATCTAATTGGAAGTGTAACAATAGATATCACAGAGAAAAAGAAAACAGAAAAAACTCACCTCGAAAGAGAAGATTTTTTTAAACGGATAACTGATAACATTGCTGATATGATTTGTATATCCGATGCCGAAGCACGTATTTCTTATATAAGTCCGTCTTTCGAAAAATCGTTGGGTTACACACTCGAAGAACTAAAAGATAAAAGACTTTTTGATTTCATTCATCCCGGAGATAAAAATTCGATCCTTAAGTTATTTACACAAAAAAAAGAAATCAAATCGAGCGGAACAGCAGAATACCGGTTTAAACACAAGAACGGAAATTACTTATGGCTTGCTACCACTGGCAAAGGAGTACTTAACAAAAATGGAGATATCGATCATGTTTTTTATACATCAAGAGATATAACTGAACAAAAAATTAATAAAATAAACCTGAGTTTCCTTGCAAATTCAGCACTTCAGTTCCTCGGACTAACACAACGCGAGAAAATATTCGATTATATTGGTAATCAGATAATTAATATAAAACCAACCGCTCAGGTAGTTATTTGTGCCTACGATACAAATACCTGCATGCTAAAACCTCAAAATATTCATGGTTTTAGGCGATTTATGAAAAGCTCTATCTTTTCATTAGGTATGAATCCTATAAAAGCAGAATATAACTTAAAAGAATTTGAGCTAGAAAACTGTGAGTTGCGATTGCATAAAATGAATATCACTGATTACAAATATGATTTCCCAAATTTGCCCAACGCTCTTTTTAAAACCTTTGCAGCAACACTTCGTGCAAAATATTTGTATTACATCCCCTTTCGTGTTGAAGATATTACTTATGGATTAGCTGCAATACTCACAAAAGAAGAACTTCCTGTACAAATCGTAAATACCCTCGAAACATTAACACATCAGGCATCTATTGCTTTGTACCGAAGTAACATAGAAGAAAAACTTAAGGTTGCTAAAACAAAAGCAGAAGAAGCCGATCGTTTAAAATCAGCCTTTCTGGCCAATATGTCGCACGAGATAAGAACCCCAATGAACGGCATATTAGGTTTTTCGCAGCTGCTGCTCAGAGGAAATCAGTCGAAAGAAAAAACCGACCGGTTTCTGGATATTATTTACAACAACAGCAAACAGTTGCTAAATCTCATTAACGATATTATTGACATTTCAAAAATTGAATCAGGGCAAATTACGGTTTATAATACCGAAACAAATCTGAATTTTATTTGCAACGATCTGGTAAGGATTTTTGAATCGGAACTCGAAAAGCATGACAAACAAAATATTACATTAAGCTTTGACAAAAAATTCGCAGACGAAAAATCAGTAGTTTTCTGCGACAACAACAGAATTACCCAAATTTTAACCAACCTTTTAAGCAATGCAATAAAATTTACCGAATCGGGTTCAGTTCAGTTTGGATATGCCCTAACTAAAAACAAAAAGTTTATTGAGTTTTATGTAAAAGACACAGGAATAGGAATAGAGAAAAAGAACTTTGAACTGATTTTTGAGCGATTTAAACAAGCCGACGACAGAATTAACCGTCAATATGGCGGCACAGGACTTGGATTAACCATTTCGCGTCAGTTGGCTGAATTATTAGGAGGAAAACTCTGGGTTGAATCGGAGCTTGGCCAAGGTTCAACATTTTGGTTTACAATTCCTTTTATAGCTGTTCACAGCGAAGTTGAAAATGATTTGGAAAACACTTTACCTGAGAAAAAAGATTACATAACTGATAAATATATACTAATCGTTGAAGATGATTATTCGAGTTTTCTTTTTCTGGAATCAGTTTTAGAAGACAGAGGAGCAAAAATTATCTGGGCCGAATCGGGATTGGCTGCCATAGAGATTGTAAAACAAAATCCGATGATTAGTCTGGTGCTTATGGATATCCAATTGCCCGGCATGAGTGGATACGAAACAACCGATATAATTAAAAATTTACGACCTGAGCTCCCTGTAATAGCACAAACGGCAAATGCAATGGAAGGTGATCAGGAAAAGTCTTTTCAGGCAGGCTGCGATGATTATATTTCGAAACCCATCAATCATAGCCTTTTATTAAATAAAATTGAAAACTGTTTAACTATAAAACAGGCTTAAAATAACTATTATTAGTAACAAAAAAAACCGCATTAAGCGGTTTTTAAGTTATTCTGATTTCTTAGTAGGTTTCTTTTTCGGAGCAGCTTTAGCAGGCTCTTTTTTAGCTTTAGTTGCTTTTTCTTCTTTTGCCGCTGGTTTTGCCTTTGCTTTTGGTTTTGCTTCAGTTTTATCCTCTGCTTTCTCTTCAATATTTTCTTCAGGCTTTTCGTCGAAGTTCAACAAGCTGTGTTTCTGTAAAATATTGTACCAGTTAATAATCTTTCGAATATCAGAGTTGTACACTCTTTCTTTATCGTAATTTGGGATAACTGAAGCAAAATATTTCTTTAAATCAGCATCGGCAGATTTATGATTAATGGCTGGTCCGCCATTTTCCTTTTCAAAAATAGCTTTTAACACATCTTTTAATGGCATATCGTCAGTTTCAGTAAAAACTGAAATATCTTCGAGAGCACTAACTTTAGCCGAAGCATGCGCTGGCATTCGCTTATTATCCTCGAGTGATTCTACAATAATTCCGTTTCTACCTTGCGAAACATACTTAAATAAACCACCATATCCCGAAATTGATAAAATATCTTTCAACATAATTTTCTTTTTTATTTTACACTACAAAAATACAATTCAAATGATATAACAAAAAGATTATCCTTAAAATTTTACAATTACACCATGTTTCTTTCCTTTTTTATTTTCTCGTAGGCAAGATTTACATTCTGAAACTTCTCTTTTGCAGCATTTTGAAAATCCTCACCCAGATGGCTTACTTTGTCAGGATGATATTTAACAGCCATTTTGCGATATGCCTTTTTTACATCTTCATCTGATGCTGAAGGATCAATCTCGAGAATTTTATAAGCCGAATCGGTTTCGGGTACAAACATCGATTTTATAGATTCAAAATCTTTTGAACTAATTCCCATATAATTAGAAATAGATTCAATCGCAATTAATTCTGATTTTGACGTTTGTCCATCAGCACTTGAAACACCAAATAAAAAGTGCAACAACTGAAGACGTGATGAATAATCAAGGTTTTGCTTTATTTGCAAACCAACAGCCTCAAGAGGTATGTTTTGTTTAAGAATATCACGAAGCATTTTAAGTGCCTCATTCGCAGAATCTTCACCAAAAGATTGTACAAAATATTTTTTTACATAATCGAGTTCAGATCGCAACACCTTTCCATCGGCTTTCATAACAGCCGCCACAAGAACCAGAAGGCTAAGAGCAAAGCTCCCTGATGTGGTTGCCGAATATCCGGTAGTTTTTGTAAACTCAGCACTTTCGAGCAACGATCCTAATGCAAATCCTGCAATACCACCCAGTGGTCCGAAAAATGCCCAGCCAAGGCCTCCGGCAATCCATTTACCAAATTTGCCCATTACTTATTATCTTTAATTAGTTGGTTATGGATGTTGATAATCTGAGGTAAAATCATTGTATTATTCTCATTATCAATAGTAAAGTCAGCAAGTTTCATTCTCTGCTCATCCGAAAATTGATTTTTCATTCTTTCGATTACTTTTTCTTCCGAAACATTATCGCGCAGCATTACTCTCTTTAGTCGGGTTTCTTTTGATGCATGCACATTTATGGTAAAATCGAGTTGTTTATATGCATTACTCTCGAAAAGAATGGCTGCTTCCTGGATAACATAAGGTTTGGCTTGGTATTGACCACTCCATTCGATAAAATATTCCCTCACCTTTGGATGAACGATTGAGTTTACTTGTTGAATAATCTCTTTATTGTTAAAAATTATATCTGCAAGTTTTTTTGAATTAATCTGATTATCAGTATATATATCGGGACCAAAAAGATCTTTAAATTTCAAAACTACCTCACCATCATTATTCATGATACTTTTTGCAACGCTATCGGCATTAAAAACCGGAACACCAAGCTTTGCAAAAACATTACAAATCAATGTCTTGCCGCTGCCTATTCCACCGGTTACACCAACTTTCAACATTATTTTCGTTCAATTATATATTCTACAGATGTTGGAAAAACGCGAACAGATTGCAAATAATCGGGATAGTTATTAATCTTCAGGTTTAATTTCTGGGGTTGGGATTTAATATCCTCATAATCGACAATGATATCAAATAGTTGCGGAATAACTTTTTCGTAATCGGTTAATCCCACATGGTAACTAACAGTAGTTTCGTTTGGAAACACTCTTAAAATTAGGGAATCTGGCACATTGAGTGTTTTTATTTCTACTAACTGACTACCTTCGGTAAACTTTTCGACTCTGATTAAAACGCTTGCTGATTTATTCGAGATATCCACATTTTTAATTGGGATTATATCTACCTCATCGGTAAAATCCTTATTTAATTTACCTATTTTAATTTCTTCGGCTAAAACATGATGAATTGTATCGATATATTGTTGTGCACCTGAAATAAGCACAGTATCCGGATCGAAAATAACGTTACCCTTAATCATAAATTGAGGTTCTGTTTCGGCATTTATGGTTGAATGAACAGGAACTTTTTTAGTTACAATTTTGGTAAATTCAAAGAACAGCGTATCTGGTTTAATGCTTAAAACCTGGAAATCAGCGCCCATTTGACTATCGATATTATCTTCGAGCATCCTTGTAAGTGTAAAAAACTTGGAAGTTTTTTCAGATGAATGAAACCGGAGAGTTAGTTTACTAACATCAATAACGTAAGGCAAAAAAGTATTACTTATTTTATATTCGAGAATTTTAAACCCACGGGCTTTTACACGAACGGTAAAATTCTCTGGCATTTCGCCAATAATAACTTTATTTTTAGGAAAATTCTCAAACCGAACAGGATAGGAAATATTCGTTTCGTAAGTAGCCTCTAATTGGTTTAAAAACCAAAATAAGGCAGAAATAAATACAAAAAATAAAAACACAACAATTCTCTTGTCAGGTATTAGTTTCTTCCTGTCGATAAGGGTTTTATTTTCTATTTTATTTTCTTGAGAGTTCAATGATTAAAATCGTTTAAAAAATAGCGTTTAAGGATTTTCATCCTTAAACGTTATTAAAATTTATTTAGATTCAATATCGCTTGAATCTTTTAAAATAGCACTTTTATCAATTCTAATTCTAACATTGGTATCTACTTCAATAATAACGTAGTTATCTTTAATGGTATCCACTTTTCCATAAATACCACCTGTAGTTACTACTTTATCACCTTTTTGAAGTGCTTCGCGGTATTTTCTCAGTTCTTTTTGTCTTTTCATCTGTGGACGGATCATAAAGAAATAGAAAACCACAACAATTAATAATAACATAATAAATCCCTGGTAAGGATTCTGACCTTGAGCTGGTTGGCCCATTAATAAAACGTTTAATAACATATTCATCTTTTTAAAATTTAGTTTTTATTTAATTTGATATAACATTTGCTTTTATCCAGAGCGATTTCTCGCCACTTTGATTATTTATTTTTAAAGTTATTGTTTTATTCTGCAACCCACTTCGGTTTGCGCTGTCAAAAACAACTTCAATCTTACCTTCATCGCCAGGAGCTACAGGCTGGTCACTAAATTCAGGAATTGTGCAACCACATGTGGAATAGGCATCGAGAATCAGTAAATCTGCTGTTCCTGTGTTTTTAAATTTAAATGTAACCGATGCTTTTTCACCTTCAATTAAATTTCCAAAATCGTGAAATAAGGTATCAAAAGTAATTTCGGGTTCTCCTTTTATTGCATCGTGGCCAATATTATTCTTAGGATTTATACCTGATGAGCAAGAAAAGGCAATTACTAATCCTAAAGAAAATAAAAAGGCTAAAACACCAAATTTAAAAACAATATTTTTTACAAATCCCATACAAATAAAACACAATTTTGTTTTACACACAAAACTTAAACTTCGCCGATTAGTCCTCTGCCAGTTTTCTTTATTTTACCTTCTTGTTTAAGATGTTCTACAATCTTATCAAGAATACCATTAATAAACAGGTTACTTTTTTGTGTGCTGTAATATTTTGCAATCTCAATATATTCATCAAACGATACTTTTGTGGGTATATCAGAAAACTCAGTAATTTCGGCAATTGCTATGCACATAATTACATTATCTATAAATGCAACCCGCTCCACATCCCAGTTTTGAATAAATTTCGAAATGAGTCCTTCGTATTCCTTATAATTAAGAACCACTTTTCGGAATAGCCTCTTTGTAAAATCAATATCTTCGTCATTTTTAAATAAAGGCATTAACTCAACCGTTTCGTCGCTATTTACTTTAAATGCACGCAACGATTTAAGAATCATATTTATAACGAAATCAACATCATCATTCCAATAAATACTTTGCTCTTCGAGGTTTTGATGCAACGGTTCAAAGTTTATAATAATCTGTGAATAAATATCACTAATAAACTTTTTATCCTCAGTAAACGAAGATACCGGCGAACTCATGTAAGCTTTATATAGCTCAGAATCACGAATCTCAATATACAGATTTTTAATTAGCTCAGGATAATTTACCCAGCTAAGCTTTTGATTATTAAGATAATGATTTAGAGCTGTATTTTTTTCGAGTAACTTAAGCAGCTTATTTTCGACAAATTTTTTATTTGGATTTAAATCATCGAAGGTTGGCATTCGTTTTTGTGTGGCCAGATCAATTCGTGATTGCGCATACTGACTAACATCAAGAAGCAATAGTATAAGATAATGATATAGGTCGTATGATTTTTGAATACTAAAAAATAATTCTTTTTCTGATTGAGCTATCGACTGATTGTCAGACTTAAAATAAGCGTAACAAATTTGAAGAATTTTGATCCGAAGTAATCTTCTGCTTACCATTTTATAAAGAACTCCTTTATTGTTTAATTGCGATTTTCAAGTTTGCAAAGTAAGCTAATTTTTTGCTTAGTTTAAATGATTTTGTAACAAATTTAAATGAATTATACCACATTTACAATCAGGTCGATTTTCTACCAACGATGGCTTACTGACTGTAAATTTTAAAAAAAATCAATTTTCTGATGAATTATTAAATATTTTTTTACTTTTGAAGTGGATAATTTTTGAAACGACTAATTTAATTTATGATGGACGGATTTGAAAAAAATGAAGAGTTAGAGAATAACGAACGTGAAGAAATATTCTCTAAAGTTGTAAGAGCAGGGAAAAGAACCTACTTTCTGGATGTAAAAGCTACAAAAAGAAATGATTATTATCTAACCATCACAGAAAGTAAGAAGAGATTTAACCGCGACGGTAAACATTACTTTGAAAAACACAAGATTTTCTTATACAAAGAAGATTTTGATAAATTCATCGAAAACCTTACCGAAGCAATCGACTTCATCAAGGTAAATGCTGTAAATATTGAGCCTTTAGAACATGCTGAAGTTGGCGTTGAAGTTGAAAATAGAAATGGATATTCTTCAAACGTTGAATTCGATGACCTCGGTGTAAAAACCAACGAATAAAATAAAAAAAGCTGACTTCGGTCAGCTTTTTTCTTACTCATCCTTCGACAAGCTCAGGATGACAATTCACTTCTATAAACTCAGGATGACAATTTCATTCCACAAGCTCAGGATGACTCTTTTAAGAGATTATTTTCTTTTTTAATGTCTCTAATTACCAATATTCAATTTTGAATTACAATCTTTTTTTGATGCAGCTTTATTGACTTATTCATATTTGTGCATCTTTTCGTGAATTGCAACATCAGCATTATGTCTATTCTGTATTTTAAGGTAAACAAGCAATTCTTCTGCCCCATTTTCGAAACAAGTCTGTTGCAATTTTTCAACAGTTTCCATAATTAAATCATACGGACCTTCAACAACTGTTTCGAAGGGACAAACTTTGTATTTTAATCCCGAGTTTTTTATAACTTCAATAGCATCATCAACCAGATCGTACGCTTTTTTTGTTTCTGTTTGCGGCAAAACCTGAATAGCTACATTTACAATATTTTTCATTCTTTATCTTTTTTATTAAAATAATACGCTATGTCTTTTTTTTCGAGTGGCTTAACATTAGTTATTAAGTAATCGATGTGCAAAAAGCTACCATATAGATTAACTTCATTTATTGCCTGCATAATTACATTGTTAAGTACGCAATCTACCGGCATTATTGCTAACAATGTAAAATATTGATCAATATATTTTAACTCTTCAATTACACACTTGTTATTTTTAAAAATAGCTGAAAACTCATTGCTAATTATTTTTTGTTGCACTTCGGTAAATAATAAATCATTGTTATTTTTAAAAGCAATAAAATATCGCAGCTTATCCTCTTTTCCACCCAATCCTGTTGAGATAAATACTTTATGCTCATCGAGTAATTTAGATTCAAGTCCTATTCGGCAATGCTGATATGAAAGCACAGCCCAAGGTCTGATTTCTTTTTCGGCGATTTTTAAAAATTTCTCAAGCTCACGAAATCCCTCAACACTTTCTGATTCTGATAATTCAGAGAGAATTCGTTTTTTAGCTTCAGGCTCAACTGAAGAATCATACAATAAGACAGAATCCTTTATTATATCTTCATCATTTCGCTTATTCTTTCGGAGCTCGTTCGAATATTCAAAAAACTTCATCTGCAAATCAACATCTACCTGATCTTCCAAAATAGTATATTTCCCTCCTGCTTTATCAAGCAGATCTTTC
>JAVEZW010000129.1:0-9707 GCA_034002805.1 Bacteroidales bacterium
ATTTTTTTCGTAATAAAAACATTACGGATGGCCCCTATATTTTTTACGAGAATAACAAAGTTGTTGTAAAATGGATTAAAGGAGAGCATCTCATAAAAAAGACACTTTCTGGCGATAATACAAAATATCTTCGTAAAAAATTCGGTTTAAACGTTCCTATTGAAAACATTAAAAACCCTATATCTGGACCCATTAACTTTGTTCAACAATACAAAAATATTGATAATGTAGTAGTTATAAGTGACGTGCATGGTCAGTTTGATTTATTTACTAGCCTGTTAAAAGATCATAAAGTAATAAACGCAAACCTTGATTGGGTTTTTGAAACCGGGCATTTGGTAGTGTTAGGTGATATTTTCGATCGCGGGCCAAAAGTTACCGAGCTTTTATGGTTGGTTTACCAATTAGAGCAACAAGCTGAAAAAGCAGGCGGAAAAGTTCATTTTATACTTGGCAATCACGAATTAATGGTTTTGAATAATGATTTACGGTATATCAATGAAAAATATATTCATTCGAGCCATAAAATGAATATGGTTTACACCCAGCTTTTTGCTGAAAACACTTTTTTTGGACAATGGTTGCGATCAAAACCTGTTATGGTAACAATTAACGACCTGTTATTCGTGCATGCAGGAATATCTGATGAGTTTTTATCGGCTGGACTAACCATTGAAAAAACAAATCAGATTTTTTACGAAAAAATAATTGGCAAATCATGGGATCTCATTTTAAATGACTCGATTAGCACATTTATGCTTAGCGAAAATGGTCCTTTATGGCATCGTGGTTATTTTAAAGAAATTATCTCGGATAACGAAATTAATAATATCCTAAGTTATTTTGATTCGAACTACCTAATTATCGGACATACCTCAATGCCCAATATTATGTCGCTAAAAAGCGGAAAGATTATTATTGTTGACTCAGGAATTAAAGAAGGTATTTATGGCGAAATACTAATTTATAAGAAGAATGAATTTTTCAGAGGTACTTCAAATGGAATGGTATTAAAACTAGAACCTCAGGCTGGTTATTAAGTTTAAAAGCAGGTGCTTCTTACCTTCCGTTTTATGAAATTTGGTGATTTGATTTCCTTATAAAAATCTTTAATATAAAAAGTTACCCAGTTTTTCGTTTTTTTATCCAACAGATCGAACGAATCGATATAATCATAAATCTCCTGCTCTTTATTTAAAAAATGATTTATTACCTGGTTGTAAAGTGAGTCGCTGCGGCAAACTCCATTGTAATATCGTTCGGTAACTCTTGTTATTGGAAGAGCTTTTGTAGGTATTGCGTAATGCGCATCAACCATTCCTGCATAATCAAAATCGTAGGGCACTGGAATTAATAAAGGATAATGATGATCTTTAAGCTTAAGTAGTTTTAGGTTATGTCTCCCGGCCAGAGAAAAATCAGTATTTCCAATCATATATTGAAAAAACACCATGATGGTTGAATGCAGCGAGTCTAAATGCGAGTGGCTCATATTGTCCTGCTCAATTGGTAAAGCTTCGACCCTTTCGGCAAGCATATCTTCTGGCTCAATAAGAATGGCCCATTCAGTATCGGTTTTGTTTTTTCTGCCAGTATCGATATAAGTTACCCGCGCTAATCGGGCTTTAAAACTATAATCGGTAATAATATTAAATAATTTATAGGCCAAATACTCTTTTAATAAGATTGAGGTATATTCTTTTGTACCGATGCAGTGCGAAACCACTTTGATTTTATTTATGTCAGAAGGCAAATCATCGGTAACATCTGATTTCTTAAAATTTAACATATAGGGAGGAAAGTAGCAGATATCTTTACGTGTATTTCCACGAGGTTTAAGTTTAACGTCTTTCTCTATTTCAACAGAATCGTTTAATAAAAAGGCAATCGTTGCAGGCATATATTTATCTGAATCTTTATTCATCTCTAACTTCTTAATATCAAAAGTGAGTTTAAAGTTCAGAGGATTATCTGTTTCAAAAAAATCAGCCTGAAAATGGATGTTATCCTTCTCCCTAATCGAATCTTTATCCTGCGCAAATAAAAACTTTTGGGGTAACAATAACAGACAACTATATATCAGATAACCAAATATATAACGAGACATTCGAATTAAATTTAATTACAAAACTACCTTGGAGCATCGTAAAAACGGATACCTTTGGCTTCTTTAAAGAAAACAAGTATTTCGATACTATCGCGAACCAAATCAGCTGGCCCCATATATACTTTTTCAACCTCAACACCTAACCGTTCGGATAGATCTTTTTTCATTGCTTCGTAATTCTCAGGTTTTGCCAAATTAAGCCGATCATAAATAACTTTTTTACGTTTTACAGTCATTCCTGTAATATACGATTCGACTAAAAATGCAACAAGAATAGTTAATACATCGGCTGCAGCCAGTTCAACAAAACTGATATTCTCGTTCGAAACAGCGTTTTTAATTGAAATGCCAATTACTAAGAACAAATAAGTCATCTCGCGCGGAGGAATGGGGTTTGTTCTGTATCTGAGGATCCCAAAAATAGCGAATAGGCCTAAGGCAAATCCCAACCTTAAGCTAACAGATCCAAGTAACAAACATATCTGAAAAACCATCATACTTACAATCATGTAAGTAAAGAAATATTCGCGGTAACCTCCTTTTCTAAAATACAGAAAATAAGAAGGGATAAATACCCAAAATAAATTATACCCAAATCGTGTAACCAGGTTAAAAAAGCCTTCGGAGTTAAAAAAATCTAATCCAAAAACCTTAAGGGGTTCAATAAATTCGCTTATCATACTTAGTACCATAGCATATTTGATTAATGGTTGTTATTTTTTTTATAAAACGATTATGCTTAATTGTAGGATTAAGAACTATGCTTCCAAGAATATACTTACTAAAGCCATAGGGCTTAATTTTAAGATCATGCAATACGCCCGAAAGCGGACTAACAACTTGTGCTTTTTCTTTCTTTGATTCAATTATAACCAGATCAGGGAGCAAAATAGTTTGATCATTCTTTTTAAACTGAATCTGTGTATCAATCGTAATTCGTTCGAAATGATTTTTTCCGGCCATGGTTATCCTGTTAAAATTGGTCCATATAGCTGGTTGCAAACCCGATGCAGGAATATCAATGTATTTATTTAAAAAACCCAGGTGTGATTTATTTAGATTCGTATCAAAACTAAATTCTTTTCTTTTTTTATCTGTCCGATTGTAGTTTTTTTTCTTTTTTACTTCAAGAAAAACATCACCGGTATTAACATATTTGCGAAAACGGATTTTGTAACGGATTCTTTTTCCCTGGTGATGATCGAAATAGGTTTTAAGATCGGGAGTATCGAAATATAACGATTCGTATGTGAATTGGCGTTCCTTGCCAGAAGTCTGAATCCTAAAATGATCTGTAATGGCAGACAATATTTGTGGCAGCTGCGATTTGTGACAGATATATTTTGTATCTATTCTGTTAAGCAGTTTATATTCAATTAACTCATCAAGGCTAATTGGTTCGAAATGTTGAAGCAAATCGTAAGCAGTATCACTCATAATCTTTGTTTCAAATTACCATCCTTCATATCCGCAATGCATAAAAGTAATCAAATCCCGTTAATTTAAAATATATTAAAAAGAAATAAATTTTATTACCCGATGAAATTTTATATTTGTAATAAAGTTAACCAATTATCCTAACACATTTACCATGAAGACAATTACTATTCAGCTGGTTTTATTATTCAGTTTGTTTCAAGGATTTTCTCAGAATAAAACTGCTTATCAGATTTTTACCGCTAACGGAGAAATGGTTACGTACGAAAAAATGATGACAACCTTGAATAATGCTGATATTATTTTATTTGGCGAGCTTCATGATAATCCTATTTCACATTGGTTGCAATACGAAACAACTCTTGATCTATCACAATCTGCAAAACTCATTATGGGAGCTGAAATGTTCGAAGCAGATAATCAGGATGAATTAAATCAGTATTTAAAGGGAGAAATTGATCAAAAAGCATTAGATACACTTGCACGGCTATGGCCAAACTACAAAACAGATTATGCTCCTTTGGTAAATTTAGCCAAAGAAAAGCAGATCAGTTTTATTGCCACAAATATTCCTCGCCGTTATGCCAATATGGTTTTTAAAAAAGGTTTCGAATCGCTTGAATCGCTTACCGATGAAGAAAAAAGTTGGATTTCTCCTTTGCCTATTGAATATGATCCTGAGTTACCCGGATATAAAAACATGCTTTCGATGATGGGTGGCCACGGTGGTGAAAACCTTCCGAAAGCGCAAGCTATAAAAGATGCCACAATGGCTTATTTTATAAGTAAAAATTATATAACTGGTAGTAAATTCATTCATTATCATGGTACTTACCATACCGATAATTACGAAGGAATTTTATGGTATTTGAAAATGCTGAAACCCGAGTTAAAATTTACAACTATTTCAACCGTAACTCAGACCGATGTTAATTCATTGCTTGATGAGAATAAAGGCAAAGCTGATTTTATTATCTGTGTTGATGAAAATATGACCTCAACCTACTAAATCATCATTATTCCAGTAGCTAAGCGACCGGTTACTGGTTTATCTCTTCGGGCCGAATAAAAAAGATCGGGATTTGAGAAAGTACACATTTCGGCAATTTCTATATTGCTGGCAGGTATTCCGCTTTCGGTTAGCACAATTTTATTTGCCTGCCACAAATCAAATAACGCTTTTTCGGAACCAGGTAAATGCTTCAGTACATTTTCATTACCAAAAGCTTGTTTTACAAGACTTATTACATCCGATCCAACTTCGTAAACAGCAGGACTAATTGATGGACCGATACCTGCAATCATCTTTTTTGGATTGGCTCCAAACTCATTGACCATTATTTCAATTGTGCTTTTAGCAATTTTCTCAACAGTCCCTTTCCATCCCGAATGAACTGCAGCAATTATTCTTCTCTCGGGCTCATAAATAAGCACCGGAACACAATCGGCCGTTCTAACACCTATGCAAATACCAGGAATATCTGTAATCAGTGCATCTGTATCGAAAAATACATCATTTACCGATTTTACAATGGCTATATTCGTTCCGTTTGTTTGTTTCGGAAAAACCATGCAATTTTTCGAAATTTCTGTTGCCTCAGCCAATAAATCGATGTTTTTATCAACAAACTCAGGATTATCATTTACAGTGTACCCCAGATTTAAACTTTCGAGATGATTCTTACTAACACCACCAAGTCGGGTGCTGGTAAAATGCTTTAATCCCTGAGTTTCATAAAAATTCTTAAACTGATAAAAAGTAAGCTTATTTACATTTTTGGTAATCATACAAAAGATATTTTTGGCAAAAGAAGTAAAGTTTTGTTAGTTTTAAGGCAGCAAATATAAAAACTATTAAGTGATTACAATAACTATCGATAACAAGTTAAAGGAGAAGTGGAGTTCGGTAGCAATTGGCTCTGTTTACGCACAAATAACAGTTAAACCTTCGGATCCTGAGCTGATAAAATTACTTGATGACTGTTGTAATGAATTTGCTGTAACTCATTCGGTAGAAGACATATCACAGTTAAAACCCATAGCCGATTCACGAAAAGCTTACAGAGCGCTGGGTAAAGATCCTGCACGTTACCGAGTTTCATCGGAGGCATTATTACGTAGAATTGTGAAGGATAAAGGAATTTATAAGATCAATAACATTGTAGATATTAACAACCTGCTGTCAATCTCATCCTATTATTCTATTTGTGCTTTTGATGTTTTAAAGTTAAATCCACCTGTACGATTTACAATCGGAAGCCTCGAAGATATCTATTACGGCATTGGTCGCGGATTGCTTAACATTGAAAACCTACCTGTATTCGAAGATCAGACTGGAAAATTCGGCAGTCCTACAAGCGACTCAGAAAGAGTCAAAATTACTAACGAAACAAATCAACTATCGATGAATATCATTTCGTTTAGTGGTAATGCTGATCTTGGTTTTCAGTTAGAAAAACTAACAACTTTACTTCAACAATTTGCTGAAGCAAAAAACATTGAAAAACTAATTATCTCCTGATTTAAAAAAGAGCAACACCAAGCCTTGCACCAGCAATAAACTGAGTTCCACTATATCCGTAGTCAATATTTCCACGATTATATTGTATCGCTACTTTTTCGGGCGAACTGTGGGTACTGTATTTTATTCCAAACCCTAGAAACAAATCGATATAAAACTTTGAAAATGGATTAAACTGCTGCCCAATTATGGCAAATCCATTATAACTGTTAATATTTACAGTGTACTTTAAATCCTGCATCTCAAAATAAGTAAGTCCGTCCTCACCGATTGTTTCCACATAATTATAATTATCGCCCGTTAGGGTAAAATGCCTGTAAGTAACACCTAATGACGCATATAATCCTTTATAGGAATGTTTGGTAACAAATATTTTTCGTGATATTCCCAATCCGTAACCTTCCATTTTTTCGTAAGCATAAGGATTATAATCATACTCACTGCCAGGATTTAATTGGCTTGATGAAGAACCATCAGAATAATAATACGGCGAAATAATCCACCACTTATTCGAATCCGGTTTACGAAGATCAATATCAAGTCTTATTCCATTGGTAACAAGGTATTGAGGGACAAAAAACAATACTACATTTTCACCTTTTTGCTCCTGCGACCATGTATAAGAATTAAAAATCAACAGAACAGCTAATACTAACAGATACTTTATTTTCATTGTGTTCGAGTTTTAAAATTAATTGAGGATAAATTAGCCATTACAATATCAAACCAATTCTAACGCCTCCATGCAGCAGGTTTCCATCGTAACTATATCCAAAATAAGTTGAGCTAAAACGATCTTTGTCAGTTCCTGTACCGGTCATAGTACTTATTCGGGTTCCTACACCGGTATAAATATCGAGTGATAACTTGTTCCTAAAAAAGAACTGGTAACCCAGCAGCAGATCAGCTCCATATTTATTAATATATGCACTGGTGCTTATGGTTTCACCAAGATATTCCTCGTAGTAGTCGATATCAAAATAGCTGTAACTTATACCATAACTAAAATAAATTCCACGCTTTAAGAAATTCTGATTAGCAAAAACCTTATGATAGATGTTTAATCCAAATCCAGAAATATTATTAAAATCATCACTACTTGAACTTTCTGAGTAATATGGATCATCCGTTCTATTGCTTTTCTTCTCTCCTAAATAAAACTGAGGGCAAAACTGAATCAAGCTCCTTGGCGAGATCTGTCGCTCATAGTCAATTCTAATGCCATGATTAATAAGATATTGTGGTACAAATGAATATATTGCACCTTTTAATTTTAACGTGTCGTTTTGTGAAAAGGACTTTTGTGCAAAAGCAAATAGTAAGAGTACCGAAATCAGTATAATTTTTTTCATAATATTAGTTGTTTGAATATAATGTACTAAGTAAAGTGAGCTCTCCAGTCGAATCAAATTCATATTCGTATAATCCCGATTCGGCAACCACAATTAAAATACCATCAATCGGAATTACATCGAAAGCATTTATAGATACTTTCCTAATAAAAACGGGCGAAACAGGATCTGTAATATCAAATACTTTAATACCGTTGTCGCAAACAAAGAGCAAGTTGTCTGAAACGCCTAATCCTTTAGGACTATCCATATTTACAACTGAAACCTCTACTGGGTATGATTTGTCGGTAACGTCAATCACGCTTAATTGATTTAATCCGCGACCACAACGTCCTGCCGAATTTAAAGTTGCATAAGCATAATTACCCGAAACAACTACTGGGTCACAACTGTAAATATGACTAAAAAGTGAAAGACGAACAGGGTTTTCGGGTATAGAAATATCGTAAATATAAACGCCCCAGCGTGATCCTAAAAACAAATACTGATCTTTAGCAAAGATTGTTTCAATCCCAAAATCAATATACATCTGTTTAACAAATAAAGGTTCTGCTTCGTTTGTAATATCAAATATCTTTAAATATTCCAGTTCTACGGTATAAAGATAATTTCCTGCAATACCAAAACGCGCCAAAGAACCAGCTGTTCCGGTATCATTCGAACCATCTGAAGAGTAATCAGAATCCTCGCATTGTGTAAACACAACCAAGGTTAAAATCAGTAATATATAATAAAACTTTCTCATAATCAGGTCGTTTATAATTAATTCTTAAATTTATTCCAACCGACTATAATCGTATTTTCTGGTCTGTTGTTGTGATTAAAGATATAAGGAATATAATCGAGATCAGGCGGAGTAGATTCTGGAAAAACATTTCTAATCCGGTTTGTAACAGTAAGATTTTGAACACTATTGCTTAAATCGATTGAAACCAGATCGATAGCATTATCGGCAAGTAGGCTGTTACCTTTTATAGCAATATCAATACAACCAGGTATGTTTATAAATCCAATATTTACAGGAGATTCAGGATTGGTGTTATCAATAACATGAATCCCTTTAAAGAGTTCATTAAGGAAAATGGTATTATCTTTGTAATAAATTTTACCTGTAGTTTCTATTTCCTGTGTTTCTCTGAAAAAAACACTTTTTTCGAGTTCACCCCGTTCCATCAGAACCGGATAATACTCCGAAGGATTATAAAAATCATTATCTGAAGTAGCCATAAGAAAGGGTAAGCTGAGCAAGATAAAATAAACTATTTTTCTCATAAGCCGGGTTTTGGTTTATTCGTAAGATGTAAGATTAATTAAGATCGTTGCTTTATTAAAATACATTTTTGTATTTCAAGCAATCTCTTTATCCCTAATTAATTTTAAAAATAACCAAATATTATAAGAAACTCTAGTTTAAACTTGAAAAAAGAGAAGTAGCTATTTTTGAGTCAACCCTATTTGTCTTTTTTAGGAACAAATTTTAGAGATATTGAATTTACACAATGTCGGGTATTTTTGGGTGTAAATCCTTCGTTTTTAAAGATATGGCCTAAATGAGCTCCACAGTTAGCACAAACAATTTCAGTGCGCAAACCATCAGCATCAGGAATTCGTTTTATGGTACCTTTTACCTCGTCGTCGTAACTGGGCCAACCACAATGTGAATCAAATTTATCCTCAGACCTGAATAAAACGGTTTCACATCGCTTACACACATATACACCTGTATCTTTATGATTTGTATATTCACCGATAAACGGTCTTTCTGTACCTTTAAAAATGATTACCCGCTCTTCTTCGGGAGTAAGTTTATTATATTGCATAGTTTGTTGCGATTTTACTAGCCAAGTATTCGTTATAAGTATTATGGTAAAAATTAATTGCCTCATCATACTGCTTTAACACGATTAACGTAAAATAGTTCAGCAATTTAGTTTAATATTTTTCGGGTTTAGGTTGATTCTAATTTTATTATCCTTTAAATTAGTAAGAAATTAGGAATATGTTGTTTTAATCAGATTGTAGTAATTGTAATAATTAACTTCTATCAATTACACTTAAAACGATGATTTGTGATTATAAATTACAATCAATCTGAATTTTAATTAATAATTACTTAATATTTAAAGGTATATTTACCAATATATATCGTTTTCTTTTGCAGAGTAATATTTAAAAAATATTAAACCCATTTTTATGTCATACCTAAATATAAATAAAGACGAATTAATCAACCTCGAATATTCGTTAAAAAAGGAGATTTTGAGCACAAATCGGGCTGGAGGATATTTGA